>JAVRLY010000038.1:0-12152 GCA_031960885.1 Desulfurella sp.
GCAATATAGCTATTGTATAGCTTCACTATTGAGCTTTCATTGAGCATTAAGTCTAAATTGTAACTCAATAAGTCAAAGTGCTTGCAATCATCGCTGACAATCAAAAGTGGTCTTGTAAAATTTTCACTATGCAAGCTGCCGTATGCTGGGAATACATACTCATTGTTATATTTAAAGGCTTTTCCGTAAAAAGCAGCTAAATTTACATTTTTGATATTAACAGGCACTCTATCATTAAACTCACAGGTTTCAGAAAACGATAGAAATGGTTGATTTAGTTTATTTTTTATAAAGATTCGGCTAGCAAGCGCGTACAATTTATCATCGATTTTTGAAACTATGGCATCGAGTTCGTTTTCGCTATCAAAAACCACTTTTTCTTCTATCTTAAACAATGCATTGTTGCTAAAGAATTCTTCTAAATAGTCAATTGGGATTTTTATCGATTTTAATTTACCATAAAAGCCATGTGGGTTGTGTTTGTCGTTTATGCCTTGTCTATAAAAGATACAAAGCGTATCATTAAAGGTTGTCATTGTTGGAAATGAGCTGTATAGTTGGGTGTTTTCTTCCACAATTGTTTTAACAATCATAAGCTATAAGCTATTATATGAAAATTTTTTCTAAGCCACAACCTTTTTTGTTTAAAATCGGGTATGATATTTTCAACCATTTGCCAAAACGCTTTTGAATGGTTTAAATAAAATAAATGGCAAAGCTCATGCACAACAAGATAGTCTATATAGTCTTTGCTAAGTAAAACATTGTAGAAGCTAAATCTTAAGTTGCCTTTAGAATCGCAAGAGCCTAACCTTTTTTTAGCGCTAGTAATGGTAATTGTGTTAAAATTGCAATTAAGTAACTCTTTATAATATTGCAAGCGCTCATTGATAAAAATAAATGCTTGTTTTTTGTACCACTCTAACAATACACGCTTAGCTAAAAGAGCGTTTTTTAAGTATAAAAAAATCGTTTGGTTTTCAAGGGACATGCAATTTTTGTTGGCATTGATTATTTGAAGTGTCAATTCTTTGCCCAAGTAGTAGAATTTTTCTCCGCTTTTATAAGAATTTTTGTGATAATTAGCGATTTTGATTTCATTAATTTTTCTTTCAATAAAAAGACGTTTGCTTTCTATTATGCTATTAATAGTTTTTTGGCTAGTGCCAATTGGCGCTTTTACAAGAAGCGTTAATTGGCTTGTGATTTGCAAACTAATAGTTTTGCGCTTACAATAAATAATCTTGATTTGCATAATAATGGCGGAGAGGGCGGGATTCGAACCCGCGGTAGAGGTTTTGCCCCTACACTCGCTTAGCAGGCGAGCGCCTTCGGCCAACTCGGCCACCTCTCCATACAAAAAATGGCGGAGGAGGTAGGATTCGAACCCACGGAAGGCTTGCACCTTCAACGGTTTTCAAGACCGCCGCCTTAAACCACTCGGCCACTCCTCCGCTGCTAAAAATAGTATATCATATACGCTCATTTTTTCAAGAGTTTTTTAACATATGCTTGACAAAGTCTAAATAGCCTACTCGAAAAAAATTCAATATACCAGTTATTATGTGTCATTCTTGCGGTGTTTGCACGCTAAAAAAAGCACTCTTTGATTTAAAAGAGCAAAAGCAAGCAAACATAAAGCGTTAATCTTGCGTTAATGTTTGGTGTGCTATAAGTGCGTTTGTGAAATTTAATGTTGGGGGTGTTTTATGAATGCGTTAAGCGCAAACACAAATCAAGAGCTTTTTAACAAGGTAGCGCATGTCACATTGATTTTTTGGCTCACTAAGATTGTGGCTACAACACTTGGTGAGACATTTGGGGATTTTCTTTCTATGACATTGGGCTTGGGCTATACAGAAAGTTTGATTATCACAAGCGCATTTTTAGTTTCGCTTCTAATAGTCCAACTAAAATCAAAACGATACATACCTATAATTTTTTGGATGGCTATTGTAGGCACTACAACTGTTGGCACGGAAATATCCGATCTTATAGATAGAACATTGGGGCTTGGATACGCCCTTGGAAGTTTGATTTTATCAAGCGGTTTATTTTTAAGTCTTTTTATCTGGCACAAAAAATACAAAAGTTTGAGTATTTATCCAATGGTTGAACCTACAAAAGAGATGCTTTTTTGGGTTGCTGTGCTATTTTCAAATAGTTTAGGTACTGCATTTGGAGACTTTTTGTCAGACAACATGCATTTGAGCTATCTTGGCGGCACTATTGTGACAAGCGTTGTAATTTTGGCTGTTGTGTTTTTGCATTACTTTAGCAACATAAACAAACATATACTTTTTTGGGTAGCGTTTGTTTTTACAAGACCATTTGGGGCAACATTTGGCGATTTGCTAACAAAGCCCACTGCGCTTCATGGCTTGAATTTGGGAACGCTTAATGCCTCAATTGTTGAGTTAGTCCTAATTGCAATACTTATAACAATTGCCCATATAAATTTACACAAATTGCCACTACACGCAAAAAAATCTCTTGTTAAAGTCAAGCGCTAAAAACCTTGCAAAGCCTAGCTTAAGCGGGCTTTGCTTAAGCCCAATTTACTTTTCAATGGCTGAGGCGCGCGTTAGTTTTGAGAATTTAACGCCATTTAAGCCGCCAATTTTTATTGCTACATCTTCTACAGTTTGCGATAGCCCGCGCATTATTATATTTTCAAGGCAATTGTGATGGTCTATGTGTATGTGCGTTGAGCATAGAATGTCAACTGGTGCGTGATGTTGCATATCAATGAGTTTTTCTGATAGCTCTTTTTTATGGTGGTCATAAATGAGTGTCAAAACGCCGTAGACTTCTTCGCTGCTTGAGCTCCACTTTTCTTGCACAAGTTCATTTCTTATCAAATCCCTCACAAACTCAGACCTTGAAGCGTAACCTTTTTGAATCATTTTTTTATCGAGTTCTTTAAGCAGCGATTCTGGCAACGATATACTAAACCTAATAGTTTTGTCCATACAGACTCCTACCTTAATTGCTTTATTTTAAGCTACATACGATTTTACTTTCCATAGACAATTTGTCAATTACATGTAATTTTTATTGCATTTTTTTCATTTTTTACTTGCTTTTAGCTTTTGGCGAATATATAATATTAAAAAAGCGAGGTGTAGTATGAAAAAATTATTTGTTATAGCAATTATTATAACTTTATCATTATCTAGTGTGGCAAGCGCGGCAGAATATACAAGGGTCATTGGAAAAGTCATAAGCGTAAACCAAAAGGATTCAACTGTTAAAGTAAATGTGTTCTCCGAAGTGTGCAATGGCATTCACACATTTTCTATTGAAAACGATGAAGCTTTAAAAAATCTTGAAGTTGGTTCACAAATTGGACTTTATTTGCTCAAAGATTGCACACAAGCTATTGTGATAGGAGATAGTAAATGATAAAAAAAGCTATACTTGCAGTTGCGTTTGTTATTTTTCTTTCAAATTTTGCATTTGCAGATTGCAAGTCTCCAAGCGCTGATGCAATACCGCCGTTTTTAGGCACTACATCAACCATCCCGCCCAATGTGTTAATTGTAATGGATATTAGCGGCTCAATGACTTGGGATGCTTACAAAACTTGTTCTTGGAGCTGCAAGTATACGTGGGATAAGAAGCAGAAAGTGTTGTATTTGGAGTTGAATAAGACTTGCCCAAACTATATAGCCGGCAGCAAAGAGGGCTATTTTAACCCAAATCACAGGTATAGTTACGATAGTAGTCAGAAATACTGGTATATAAACGACAACGCAAGTGTAAGTTCATGTCCTTCTGGGAGCACGGGGGACGAAATTGACCCAAATAATAGCTATGATGGTGCTTGTCTAAATTATAATTTTATGACGCGCATAGACCTTGTGCGATGGGTTTTGACTGGTGGTAAACCAGCAAGCTGTTCTTCTGCTTCTGATCCAAATTGCGATCCAAGAACAGCGAATACAGACGGGAACAACATCAAACTAAAAACATCTAATGGTGAAGGTATAATAGTATTAAGTCAAATAACGGTATTGACGCCAACGCTTGGTCAATTTGTATTAACGCCTAATGGTGAAGGTCAATTTGTATTAACGCCTGGTCAATTTGTATTAACGCCTGGCCAAGCAGCATCAACGCCTGGTCTAATACTAATAATGGATGATGGTAATAGATTAACGCCTGATAAAATAGTATTAAAGCTTTCTCAACAGCCTGATCAAACAGTATTAACGCCTATGGACAGGATTAATAGTTCTTTGCTTATATCGTTAGCCAACGACACTCAAAATGTCCAGTCAAGAATTGGTTTGGAAATGTTTTCTGACAATGTAGCCTCAGACAAGGTTTATATTGGAGACTATACTACAGGTGGTTCTAATGACCCAAGTAAGCCATACACAAATGTTATCAAAATGATAAACGCTACAAGCCCAGGTGGCTCTACTGCGACGGGTCCTGCAATGAAAGCTGCTTTAGACTATTTTGCCCAAAAGAGTGTAAATGATATGGGTAATGACTGCAAACAGCAAGACTATTCATACAATAATGGTTTTAGTCCTTCACAAGGCACATGGAAAGACCCCATGTATCAGCCTTGCAAAAAAGACCACACTGCAAGCAGTGATAGTTTTTGCTCTGCAGAGTGCGCAAACAACTATGTCATTTTGATGTCTGATGGTGATTGGAATACGGGTGGTGACCCTCTAAAGCCTGCGTGGTATATGCATAATGTTTTTAAGCGAACACTAAACAATACGGATTTTAAAATAAATAGAGTATATACTGTTGGTATGTTTTTAAGCACAGGTAGTGGCGCGTGCGGATTTAATGCATTGAAAAATGTTTCATTGTATGGCTCAAACACTTTTTCTACATACCCAACTAAGTGCACTGGTTATGACCCTGATAAGAAAAATTGCAGTAATGATTGCTCAAACACAGACTATGGTAATTATGGAGCATATGGCAGCTATTGTTATACGCCAAGTCCAGATCCTACGACAACAAACCCGCAAACGGCATTTAGTGCAAATAATGCCAGCGATTTGAAAAATAGCCTATCTGCTATTTTTCAAGACATACAAAAGAATGTTTCATCTGGCTCGTCAGCTGCTATTGCTCCTAGTTTAAGCGCACAAGGCTCTATGATTTTGCAATCAGTTTTTTGGCCCCAAAAAACATTTGATAATGGCGCAACTGTTTCATGGGTAGGCAAGCTTTACGCATGGTGGCTGCAGCAAAGCCCAGTCAGCGCTCCCGTTATAAGAGCCGATAATGGAAACAAAGAGCTTGCTTCAACAAACACAGAAATTAATTTTGGCACAAATCCGTCAAACGTGTTTGACAATAACACGCCAATTTTTGAAGCTGGCGCAATATTGCTTAAAACAGACGCTAAGAATAGAAAAATATATACAACGACTGATGGCAAAACGCTCTTAGAGTTTACTGCAAGCAATGCTCAAGAGATTGAATCATTCTTTTGTTTAAACAAGTGTTTAAACAATACTAGCCTAGCTCCAGAAGATCTTATAAATTATATAAGAGGTCAAGATTTAACCGGCACTAGACCCCGCACTGTTACTGAAAATGGCGGCGTGTGGAAACTTGGCGATATTGTATACTCATCCCCCGCTGTAATGCAAAAAGTTGACTATACAAATCCGTCCGAGACCTACAATGTGATATTTGTTGGTGCAAATGATGGTATGTTGCATGCATTTTTATTGGGCCAGCCAATAAATACATACCAGAAAGACACAATCGTTAAGCTTTGCAATGATAACAAGTTTACAATGGATGCGTCAGGCAACATAACATGCACTGATGGAAACGATAAGGTTGGAAGCGAACTGTGGGCGTTTATACCAAAAAATTCGCTTCCGTACTTAAAATACTTAGCAGACCCAAGTTACGATACAACAAAACATTTATACTTTAATGATTTAGAGCCTTTTGTTTTTAAAGCTTATACGCAAAATGGCGTAAAGACTATTCTAATTGGCGGTATGCGTTTTGGCGGATGTGTAAAACCTCCCACCAAACCTTGCGATAACCCTACTTCTGAATGTTGTAATAATCCTCCTTCTGACTCATGCAGTGCTGGCTATTCGTCATACTATGCGCTTGATGTAACAGACCCTGAACATCCTTCACTGCTGTGGGAGTTTAGCAATCCAAAGCTGGGATTTAGCTATTCTGGACCTGCAATTGTTAAAGAGTATGATGGGATTCAAAACAACTATTTTGTTGTGTTTTTATCTGGACCAACTGATTATGATGGCACATCAAATCAACCAGTGAACCTATTTATTTTAGACTTAATGACTGGAGAATTAAAGAGAACAATGAGTCCAACTACAGACAATAAGGCTTTTGGCGGCAGATTGTTTACAGGTGGCATTATAGATAATGCAAATAGTCTAACGAAAGCCATCCCGTTTGGCATTTCTTACCAAGACAAGAATGGAAATTGGCTTGGAAAAGTTTTTTTGCTCAATACATATGAAAATGCTGATTATACGAAATGGAAGATTGTGCCAGTTGATCTTAAGTTTGATGATTCTAATGCAACTTTGGGTCCCATTACCGCCCAAGTTGCCACATCAAAATGTCAAAGCACAAGACAATACATCTATTTTGGCACAGGCAGGTACTTCAAGCCCACAGACCCCATAACTTCACCAAATGAAAATATTTTTGGTGTAGATGTTACAAGTTGTATAAACAATGATAGTTGTTCTGTTAGTTTAACTAAAGTTACACCATCTAATCAGATAGGTAAAACGTATGTACCCGGCTTTTCATGGTATGTGCCACTTGACTCTTCTTTGGGAGAGCGCGATATTAGTGACCCAAGTGCAGATTCTAATTCTGTAACTTTTACAACGGCTTTGCCAACAGGTGGGGTTTATACATCCAACTCTTTGTGTATAAGCGGCTATGGTGGTCAGACAAATGTGTGGTCTTTAACTTGTGGTACTGGTGCGCCAAATCAAAGCGGTCAAAACTATTTAATTTCTACTTCATCTGGCGGTATATATCAAGCAAGTGCAAATAGTTCTAAAGGCATAATAGGTACATTTAGCGGTATACCGGCTGTTAAGAAACCAACAGAGGTTCCTTATGGCACAAATAAAGGCATTATTATCCAATGGTTAGAAAAATGAAAGGCTTTACTTTGGTTGAGGTCATAGTTGCAATAGTGATTTTGGCCATTGTGCTTGCTATTGCTATACCATTTTTTAATAAATATAAAAAAAGCTTTGAGATAATAAGCCAGTTTAACCAGATTGAATCAGACCTTAACTATGCAAAAGCTTACGCATTTACGCGAAAAGTTACTGTCAATGTGATTTTTAGCTCAAATAGCTACCAAATTGTTTATGCAGACAATAATACAATCATTAAAGGTCCCTTAAATCTAAAATACGCTTGTTTAACAAACGCCACTGGTAATACGATTACTTTTCAATCACTTGGCTATCCAACACCCGCAAGTATATACACAAAGGAGGCAAATAGCGTAAATTGCACGAATGTTTCTTTTACAAGAATCATATCTGGAGCATACAATGGTAAAGATTGCACGCCGTAAAAGCGGTTTTTCGCTAATTGAAGCAATGATAGCATTGTTTATTATATTAGTGGGCTTGCTTGGGTTGCTTGGCGCTTTAAATATGGCTATGAATGTTGAAACACAAAGCGAAATTAGAAATGCCATGCAAACCATTATTGATAAGAAAAGAAATGAAATAGAGCAAGCGCTTGAGCAACAACAAAACACTTCTACATGCGATCAATACAACACAGCTACAACTGTTAACATAACAAACTCTACTATATCAAAATACATTCCAAGCTACACTCTTCAGACAAAAACACAACAGCAAACTTCAAATATTATTTGTATAGCAAATTTTAGCTGGTCCTACAAAGGCAAGCCCGAGAGCGCAACAAGAATTATTATTGTGGGGAAGCAATGACCAATAAAAAAGGCTTTACAATTATAGAAATTGTAGTTACGCTATTTATAGTTATGGCAGCTTTAGCTATTGGCTATTATACATTTGTCAAGGTATTAAAGCTTTCGATTTACCATTCAAGTACTCAAAAATCCCAAATCAACACATTAATAGGAACAGCATTGTTAAGATACGATTGCGAGATGGCTGGCTACGGTCTAACCCAAAGCATACCCCAAAATGTTGACTCAAGCAATTATCAAGAAGCAATCTCTGACCAAGCTAAAACATTCAATAATGCTCCATCTCCACCATGGCCATTTCAAATAGGCTCTTACAACAACGCTTCTTATTTAGTTATTCGCTCTACAATAGCAAACATAAATAATGCTTCGCGCAAATGGAGCATTTTATACTATGACGGCGCAAACTGGCAAATTCAAGGCTATAGTGATAATTTAAAATGGCCAAATAGCCAGTCAGACTATCATTTTCAAAAAGGCGTAGATGATAATAGCTATGTAATAATTTTACATGACAAAGAATTGTATGCAAAACAAAGAGGTTTGTATTACTTTAAACTTAGCACGCTTCCACAAAATGCAAATATTCCTCCATCTGGTTTTACTTATATTGTCTATGGCGTAGATCCAGATACGCAGCTTCGTATGCCTTTTAATAGGGTTGATTATTATTTGGATAACAAAAATATGCCAAATATTTGCGCGCCTAATACATTTGAGCTATATAGGGCTACTATAAACCAAAACAATGGCAGTATTAACCCACAGCCGCTTTTGGATTGCGTTGCAAAGTTTGAAGTAGCGCTAAAAAGTGGCAATGTTTGGTATACACGCAAAAATCCGCTTCCAGACTTAAATAGCTCTCTAAATGTACAAGAAGTGAGGATTTTTATTGTACAACAATCTGGTAAATTAGACCCAAGTTATACAAATACAAGTCCAATTACACTGGGCGACAAAGATACAGGGGTGTTGAGCACATTTGTGCCAACCGGCAATCAAGTGCATTATCAATGGAAAACAATCATATTATCAGTTAGACCGAGGAATTTAGTGCAATGAAAAAACCAAATGCAAAACAAAATGGTATAGCGTTAATCGTGGCCATATTGCTTAGTTTTATGATGTTGACATTAATTGGCGCACTGCTTTGGCTAGTAGTGTCTGGTACAAAAATGAGTGGTATGTACAAGCAATATGCAAGCGCTCACGATGCAGCCGTTGGTGGCGCAGAAGTAATGATAGATGCCCTCTATTGGGGACAAAACCCAAATCTTCCCGAAGGCACCTATGATATAAAAGACCCCAATTGTTTTAGAACAAAAAGAGAAAACCCTGTGCAATATTGGGGCAATTGTTTGAATAGCTCACCAGACATTACAATAAATTTTGGTAAAAT
The DNA here is from genome assembly GCA_031960885.1 of Desulfurella sp. Taxonomy (GTDB): domain Bacteria; phylum Campylobacterota_A; class Desulfurellia; order Desulfurellales; family Desulfurellaceae; genus Desulfurella. The sequence goes on from JAVRLY010000038.1 coordinate 9,372, forward strand.
AAATTCAAGTAGCGATTTTTACACAGTATATGTTACAATAACATCAACGGCTGTTGTGCCGGGTTGTGCTGCAAGTAATACTAATCCAAAATACTATTATGCTATATCCATAGACGCATCAAATTCTACTAAGCTTGACAAAAGCAGTATTGATTTTGTTTACGCTTTAGGCCAGTAAAAAAAGTATTGACAATTTATTGAATAAGTGGTAAAAGGTTAAACCGTATTTTGAAGTTGCTTGCAATATGTAAGCGGCAAAAAAATTTTGTTTTAAGGAGGGCACATGGGTGAAGGCACTCGGGAGGCATATTTTAGCGGAGTACTTTAGCTGTGATAAAGATATCTTAAATGATGTTGCGGCTTTGGAAAAATTTTTGAACGATGCAGCAAAAGCTGCAAATGCTACTGTTATTTCTTCGTCTTTTCGCACCTTCCAACCTTTTGGCGTAAGCGGTATAGTTATAATAGCTGAATCTCACTTGGCAATACACACTTGGCCTGAGTATGGTTATGCTGCCATAGACTTTTTTACCTGTGGAGATTCGGCAGACCCGTGGAAGGCTCATGAGTATTTAAAAAATCTTCTTAAACCACTTTATACCAAAGAACAAGAGGTATTAAGGGGTGTGCTTGACTTAGAGCATTTTACTTACAAAGCACAATGTAATATGGCGGTAGGGCAATGATAGATATTTTTGCAAAAGTGCCAAATATTTATAAATTAGCATCATCTCATGCAGAAGGGATAAGTGTTTTAAACGCATTTGACATTGCTTTGTTAGAAAGCGGTATAGGCAATACAAACCTTGTTAAAATGAGTTCAATTTTGCCGCCAAATTGCGAATACGATGACCATATTGCCCCTCCTTTAGGTGCGCTTGTGCCAGTTGCCTATGCGTCAATTGTTTCAAGTAAAAAAGGCCAAAAGATTGCAGCTGCCGTTGCAGCGGCTATTCCCAAGGATAAAACAAAAAACGGCCTTATTATGGAATATGAGGATTACGATATTACAAAACAACAAGCCGAAGAAACCGTTATTAAAATGGCCCGTTGGGGTATGGAGAAAAGGGGCTACGAAATAGAGCGGATAGTGAGCATTGCTGCCGAACATACAGTTGAAGAAAATGGTTGCGCATTTGCTTGCGTTATTTTGTGGTGGAAATGAACTTTTACTGCGCAAATGCTCCTTTTGAAAAGGCTAATATAGTAATTGTGGGTGTGCCGTACGATGGCACATCCTCTTTTAGGCCGGGTTCTCGGTTTGCACCAAATGCAATTAGAGAACACTCAAGCGGTATAGAATCATACTCACCTTACTTTGATAAAGATCTAAGAGATAAGAAAATTTGTGATGTTGGCGATTTGCCTTTGCCGTTTGGCGACAAAGAGCTTGTGCTTGATATCATTGAAAAGTTTTCTTCAAAACTTATTAAAAACAAAAAAAAGCTTTTGTCAATTGGGGGAGAACATCTCATTAGCTACCCTCTTGTTAAAACGTTTGCCAAAAAGTATGATGACCTTGTAGTTGTACAGTTAGATGCTCACAGTGACTTGATTGATTCGTATCGTTCAGAAAAATTTTCTCATGCGACTGTGCTTAGGCGGATATGTGAGTTGATTGGTTTTGATAATGTTTATCAGCTTGGAATTAGAAGCTTAAATAGTAGTGACCTGAATTTGCCAAAAAGAAAAGAAAATATGTGCTTATTTAACCTTGATAAGGCAAGTGAGTATGTAGGGCAAATAGGCTCAAAACCTGTTTATTTAACAATAGATTTAGATGTGCTTGACCCATCTATTTTTGCGGGGACTGGGACGCCTGAGCCAGGTGGCGTTACATATAAAGAGTTAATTTATTGTTTGCAGCAATTAAGCGCTTTGAATATCGTAGGATGCGATGTCGTTGAACTATCACCGCAGTATGACACAAGCCATGTTTCAACTATTGTAGCAGCAAGCGTAATTAGAGAAATATTGTGTATTTTATAGAAAATCCACGGGTATATCTTCAAATTTTTCTACGCACAAATCCACATGTTGCGATTTGTTTTTGTTGACGAGTATTGTTTTTAAGCCAAAAAGCTTTGCTGTAAGAAGGTTTTGTTCCATATCGTCAACCATTGTGTAATGTAGAGCTTTGTGTTTTTGCAATACTTTTATATATGGTTGTTTGTTTGGTTTTGCTATAAATTCTGCCTCTATGATATCAAATATATCATCAAATTCGTTTAATACATCAAGACGCTCAAGAACATTTTTAGCATGTTTTTTTGGTGCGCTGGTAAAGATTACTTTTATGCCTTTTATGGCTTTGAGTTTTTCCTTGATGATGTTGTTTGGCTCAATAGACGATAAATCTACATTATGAGCAAAATCCAAAAATTCATAAGGGTTTATATTGAAGTGTTTCATTAAACCCATAAGCGTAGAACCATATGTTTTAACATAATCAGAGCGCAATTTATCTATTAAATCTTCACCTATTTTTAGGCGTGTTTTTATAAAAACTTTAATATTGTAGTTTATTTCATCAAATATGCCAGTTTTGGGGTCATAGAGCGTTTTATCTAAATCTATTAGAATTACTTTCACGCATTTATTTGTAGCATAAAATGCAATGCAATTCAATATAATTAGAATATTCTTGACAATAAATCAAATTGGTAATATAACAAACACATGTTATGAGAATTTTGCTCACAAACGATGATGGATATTTTTCAGAAGGCATAAAGGGTTTAAAAGATTATTTGTCAACAGAGCATGAAGTTTTTATTGTAA
>JAVRLY010000039.1:0-11815 GCA_031960885.1 Desulfurella sp.
ATATATACAAGAAAATTTTGATAAATACAGCCAAAATTGCAAAAAAACCATTTAAATTAAAAAAAATATTCTGTGAACACTCTATCCAAAATACTTGTGGCATTAAAATTAATGACTATGTTAGTTACTTTCATAACTTAAAAGATAAATGCGCACTTATCTTTGCCAATAAAAAAGGCGAATTATTGAGAAAAACGCCAAATTACTATACGCCCACTTCAACATATGGCTACTCTATACTTTTATCATACAACTGTATATATGATTGTTCGTACTGTTTTTTAAAAGGCTACTTTAAAACATTCAATCCTGTAATATTTAAAAATATTGAGGATTTTTTCAAAGCTATTGAAATAACGGTCAATAACGATAAACTTAGACCATTGTACTTTTATTTGGGAACATTTTCAGATCCAATAGCGCTTAGCGTGTTTGATAATAGCTACATTGAGTTTGCAAAATTTTTTGAGAATATTGATGCAATTTTAGAAATAAGAACAAAGTCAGCCAAAGTTGAAAAACTACTATTAGAAGGACCATTTAAAAACACTATAATAGCTTTTTCTCTCTCGCCACAAAGTGTCATAGATAAGTTTGAGCCATATACGCCAAGCCTTAAAAGACGCCTCAAAGCAATAAAATTACTTGATGAAGCAGGTTTTAATATAGGCATACGCTTTGATCCATTTTTTATTGGTTTTGATAGTGAATATAGAGATTTAGCAGAGTTCTTAAACCAAATTAAGCATTTACACTCAATCGAAATAGGCGTTTTAAGATTTTCCAAGAATGAGTACAAAATATTTTTGCGCAAAAACCCAGCTTTGTTGCAAAATCTCATTTTAGATAAAGACATTTATATGTATAATGTTTCTAGACTTAAACAAACAGTAGAAATGTTATTTTCTAATTTTAGAGATAAAATTTACTACAACATGCTATTTTAAACTATGTAAATTAAAAATGTGGTTATATATCTTGACACATTGAGTTAATTATTATATAAGTTTAAAAATTACATTGGAGGTTAATAATGAAAGAAGAAGACTTAAATGCTCAATTAGCCGAATTAGTAAGGTTAAATCCCCACATTGAAGGTTCTGCTTTAGTAAGCTCAGATGGATTAATGATAAGTTCTCAGCTACCAGCCAATTTTGATGAGGATAGAGTTGCTGCTATGTCAGCTGCACTGTTGACATTAGGTGAGAGAGCAGTTGATGAATTAGAAAAAGGAATTCCAGAACAAGTTACTGTAAAAGGCGACAAAGGTTATATTATATTAACATCAGCTGGTAGCGAAGCCGTATTGATTGTTCTTGCAAAACCAGATGTAAAATTAGGTTTGCTTTATCTAGATATTAAAAATACTTCCAAAAAGCTCAAAGAATTAATGTCTTAAAGGAGCTAAAAATGAGCGAAGAAGAAAAAAAAGAGCGTTTGGAAAAATTGAGCGGTGCCCACGTTTTCTGGGCATCTTTAGTTGGATCTTCATATGATTTAGGTATAATGAACCAAGCTATTATAGTACCAGCAATGAAAGCTACTGCTCAAAGGTTGGTATTGCATCAAATGCATAAAAATTTACTGCCAAAATTTAATATACAAGACAGCATAGATGCAAACGTCAAAAAGGCTATTGATTCACTAAATGAATATCTGCAATTTGCAAATCATTACGATGTATCTGTTTCTCAAGAAAATTCTAAGATGACAGTGACAATTAGGATAAGAAAAGATTCCTGTATGTTTTGCCCTGTTGGTGTAGGTGGCGGTCCAGTCGATACTAGTGTATGCCCATATCCATCGCTTTTTAATACCTATTTAGATGTTTTAGCAAAAAATACACTATCTTTTTTAACGCCCAAAATGAAAAAAGAAGAAAAAGGGTACATGAGAAAAGAACCTCAAGAGTGTGTTATGAGTTTTATTTTTGAAGAAGACCAAGCTTTTAAAGAAATATACAATATTTTAAAATCTAGTGTGGAGCATATTCAGTCAACTATTGAAAACGCTTTAAAGAATGGAAAAATTACCGAAGAAGAACTATGGGATAGAAACTATGTACCCATAGAAAACACTAACCCTCAAAAATACAAAACTAAATTCACAGATTTTATGAAAACATACATACAACCTATAGAAGATGAAGTCCTAAGTATGAACAAAAAATTTGTTTTTGTTGTGTTAGTTGATGAAAATGGATATTTGCCCGCACACAATTCTATTTATGATAAGCCTTTAACTGGTGAGTATAAGAGCGATCTTGCAGGGAACCGCTCAATGCGCATATTTAATGATCCAACTGGTCTTGCTGCAGCAGAAAATACAGAACCCATTTTATTCCAAATATATCCTAGAGATTTAGGTAAAATAATGTATGACATATCAATGCCTGTTTACATTGATGACAAGCACTGGGGCGCTTTAAGGATTGGCTTTAAAGATTAATCTTCTTCTGCTAGCTGTTCCAAAGCAAGCAATATTGCTTGCTTTACTTCTTCTTTGTTTTTATTAGAGATTTTAATAAGGGGTATTTCTTTAGGCTTATTAGAAAGTAATTGTTCCAATGTTTTATCTTCAATTCTATTTGGTAAATCTTTTTTTGTAAGTGCGAACACTGCAGGAAGCCTTTTGATTTTCATAAATTCTCGATAGTATTTATACATGTTAGATATCGAATCTTTGCTTGTTATATCACCAAGCACTATTAAAGCTAGAGCATTTTTTTCTAAAATATCATAAATAAATTTAAAGCGCTCTTGACCTGGTGTTGCATAAATATGAATTATTATATCTTTATCTATGGTTATTGTGCCAAAATCTATAGCGACAGTAGTAAAATTTTTTATATCCTTTAAGCCTTTTTCTGTTACTGGTTTATCTGTTGTAATAGGGTCTATTTCACTAATGCATTTTATAAACTCTGTTTTTCCTGAATTGAAACTGCCAGTTACTATAATTTTATAGATAGCCATTTTTTACAAACCTCTAATTTTATCTAATATTTTGTGTAAAACACCTTTCTTTATTTTTACATCAAATTTGACACTTGCGTCTTGATCTGAAGATAAATCAATTATGCGCAACATATACATAATTACAATATTCTGTAAAACCCTATTATCGTAATTGTAGCGCCTCAATATTTTATCAATACTAATATCAGAATTGTTCATAAGCCATTCTATGTCTAAATTGCTACCTGGCAGCAATGCACCTTTTGCAGCGTAGAGAGGTGCTTTGACATTAACAATATTTCTATCTTTTGGCAAAAGAGATATCAGTTGTTCTTTTTGTGTAATATTTTTAATACCTTCCCAAACAAAGTTTTTCAAACTAAGTCTGGGCGTATTTTCATTAGATACGTTTGATAGGTCTGATATTTCTATTATATCTTGAGAAACATATAAGTTTGGATAATTAAAAATATCATAATAGCTATCAAAATCTGAATGCAAGAAATTTATTTCGCTACCTATAATAATGATTTTTAACTGCTTGTTGCCTACTAAAAAAGTAATTTTTTGGTTACTTCTTATCGAATTGAAAAATTCACCTAAGTTAACTTCTTTGAAATTATCAAGAGAGATTTTTTCTTGTACTTTAATTTTGTTATCAATATTTGATATTACTGTAAATATTTCTTTGTGAAAGGATGGATATGTTATTGAAATTATATCTAACCCATTTGGAACAATATCGGATTCATCCTTGAGAATAACAATTGATGGTTTAATAAAATTTGTTTCTAAGCTGTTTGTTTTAATTTTATCTAAAAAAGCTTCAGCCAATTTAGATTTTGTCGTTATACCTTTGTGATTGCCAATTACTATAAAACTATAATTGAGTATATCATCTTTTATTTGCCTTGGATCATTTACCCACTCAACAACAAACCCCTCGCTTCCAAGTAAATATTGCAAAATTCTAGCGAGTAGCTCATCTTCTATTATCAAACAAGCTTTTTTAGTTCTATCCAAAATTTTTTGCATCTTAAAAGGCATTTTAAACAACACAAATGCTTATGTCAAGAAAATTTTTTAAAAATTGATAAAAAAATATATTTGTGCTAAAATAAAGATAGTTAAAAGGAGGCGAGATGAAAACATTAACATTGGCACATAGCCCAGATTCAGATGATGCATTTATGTTTTATGCACTAAATATCAATGCTATTGATACAAAAGGATATTCATTTGAGCAAATTTTAAGCGATATCCAGACATTGAATGAAAAGGCATTTGATGAAATATACGATATCACAGCTATTTCTTTAGCAGTATATCCTTTTATTGAAGACAAGTATGATATATTAAAGAGTGGCGCAAGTATGGGATTTAAATATGGTCCTATTTTAGTAACAAAAAAACCTATGTCTCTAGATGAGATTAAAAAAACAAAGATTGCTATACCGGGAATTTACACAAGTGCATTTTTCGAATTACAGTTGTTGCTTGGAAAAGATTTAGATACGCTCATCGTTCCATTTAATAAGGTATTTGACCATGTGTTAAATGGAGATGCCCAAGCAGGTTTAGTTATTCATGAAGGTCAACTTACATACAAAGAAGCTGGTTTGTACAATGCTTTTGATTTAGGTCAGTGGTGGTTTGACAAAACAAAATTACCCCTTCCTTTGGGTGTAAATGCAATACGAAAATCCTTAGAAGAAAAATATGTAATATCCGATATACTTCAAAAAAGTATTTTGTACTCGCTAGAACATAGAAAAGAAGCGGTAAACTATGCTTTGCAATTTGCAAGAGGTATGAAAGAAAGTCTTGCGGATCAGTTTATTGGTATGTATGTTAATAAATTGACCGTTGATATGGGAAAAGATGGTTTAAAAGCTTGTCAGCTTCTGTTAGATGAAGCCTACAAAGCGGGGTTAATTAACAAAAGCGTTCAAATAAAGCTTGTATAAAACAATCATTGTTGGTGGTGGCGCAAGTGGTCTTGCTTGCGCCTGTTTTTTAGATAATAATACACTTATTTTAGATAGGCAAAAAGTTGGAAGGAAGCTATCGATTGCGGGAAATACGCGCGTTAATCTTACAAATCTCGCAAATCTTGATACTTTTTTAGACTCATATTCGCCCAACGGTGATTTTCTAAGGGATGCATTTAAAGCTTTTTTTAGGGATGATTTGATAAACTTTATAAACACATTGGGTTTAAAAACGCAAGTAGAAAATAACAAAGTGTTTTTAAAAGACTATCAAGGAAAAGAATTAGTTGAAAGAATGAAGAAATATATTGCGAGTAAAAAAATCAAGATACAAGAAAATGAAAGAGTAATTAAAATTGAGAAGAAACAGCTTTTTTTTGTATATACAAACAAAAACGTATATGAGTCACAAAACGTAGTTATAGCTACAGGTGGTTTGAGTTATAATAAATTGGGGTCCAAAGATGGCTATACTTTTGCTCGATATTTTACTCACACCATAGCACCATTGAAGCCATTTGAAACGCCGTTTTGCTTAAAAGAAAGCTTATTTAAAAATTTAAGCGGTATTACATTGCAAAATATTCAGATTAAATATAAAAATAAAATTTTTAATGGCGATTTGCTATTTACACATTTTGGTTTGAGTGGACCTTTAATTCTAGATGTTTCTTTTTATGTGAGTGATGGCGAAACTATTTATATAAATTTTTTGGGAGATAACAAAGATAATTTTTTAAAAGATTTATATGAAGCAAATAATTTAAAATCTGTAATTAAAAACTACTTGCCAAAACGACTTTTAGATAATATTTTAGACAAAATGCCATTTATCGTTAAAAATATAGCAGAAGTCTCAAAAAAAGACTTGAATTCGCTGTTTGATTTATTGTTTAACTACAAAATAGTGGTGAAATTATGCGGTTTTGATAAAGCTTTTGTCACAAAAGGTGGAGTGCCATTAAAGGAAATTAATCCAAAAACATGTGAGTCAAAATTAGTTAGTGGACTATACTTTTGTGGCGAAGTATTAGATATTGCTGGAAAAATAGGCGGTTTTAATATACAAGCTGCATTTTCTACTGCTTACTTAGTTAGCTCAAAAATTAGGCAATCTGCCGTTGAAAAACATGTAAAATCCGATTAAAACCAAAAATATGCTCATGCCGTATGTTACCAAATTTGTCTTTAAAAAATTGAATGATTTTACGAAAAAACCCGTAAATATAGACGCTAAAATAAATGGGATGCCAAGTCCGAGAGAATATACAAAAAGCAACATTGCGCCTTTTGACAAGCTCTCTGTATTTGCCGCAATTACAAGTATAGACGACAAAATTGGTCCAACGCAAGGACTCCACCCAAAAGCAAACAATATGCCAATTATGAACGATGTAAATAAATTAACACTTTTTACTTTTATATTGATGCGCAAAAATCTGTAGATAAAATCAATTTTTAGCGCGTAAAAAATACCGAATAATATTATTAAAATTCCTGAAATTTTAGCAAGCAAAATTTTGTTTATAAGAACTAAAGTGCCAATATAGCTTGCGCTTGTTCCCATTAGCGTGAAGATTATGCTAAAACCAATGACAAAAGCCAAAGAGTTTAAAATAGCTCTTTTATAAACATTTTTGTCATTTGAAGCTTTTAATTCTTTTACAGTAACGCCTGAAATATAAGATATATAAACAGGTATTAATGGCAAAACGCATGGACTTATAAAAGATAAAATGCCTCCTAAAAAAGCAGTTAAAAACATCATCTGCCTCCAAACAAATTATTAAAGAATTTTTTAATTGGATTATCAATAAGTTTTATATTCTGAGAGAAAAAATAATTTATAAGCTTTTTTATTGAAATAGAAAAATTTGAGTCTGGATAGTATTTTATAATAGGTTTTTGGCTTTTAATGGAGTTTGGAAGGTTTTTATCAAAAACACTATAGCTAGCCATTTCAATCTTTGTGTTTAGAAATTTTTCACAAATGTTATTCATATTATCAAAAACACTCTTGGCTTCTTGAATATCTTTTGCCATATTTATAAACATTTTTATATCTTTTCGATTGTAATTTAAGGTTAATATTTTTATTGTTGCATAAGCATCTGCAATAGATGTAGGTTCGGTTGTTGATACAATTAATATATCAATAGCGTTTTTTAGCAGCGTCATAACTTTTTTGGATATGCCAGCCCCTGTGTCTATCAGTAATACATCTGTTTGACTTGATAATTTATTTAGAGTGTCCAATAAATCTATTAAATCATTTTCAGCAATATTTGATACAGCTTCTATACCGCTGCCAGCCGGTATAATTTTTAGATTGTCATTGTAATCCACAATAATTTCTTCTAATTTTTTTGATTTGTTTATTACATCTATTATACTGTAGTTTGCCTTAACACCCAATACAATATCAATATTAGCCAAGCCTAAGTCGCCATCAAATAGTATTACCTTCTTATTTATATTGCTTAAAGCAACAGCCATGTTCGCAATTATACTTGTCTTTCCAACACCGCCTTTACCACTAGATATAGCTATCACTTTTTGGTTTTTCTTGTTTATATCAACCATTTCTCTTAGCTTTTTAGCTTGATCGTCCATTTTTATCCTCTTTTCTTGTTTTTTTGATAATCAATGAAGATATGCCAAAAGGGTCTGCTTTTACAATATCATCTGGTACATCTTGTCCAAAACTAATGTAAGAAATTGGTTTTTTAGTTTTAACCGCAAAGTTTAGCATTGTTCCTGGTGTGTTTGTTTCATCGAGTTTGGTTAGCAATAAACTATCGATTCTAAGTTTAGAAAATCTTTCGTATGTTTCCATACAATCATCTTCTTTAGTGTTTAAGGCTAAAACAAGGCTAATATGAACATCAGTCTGATCTTTAAATAGACTAAAAGATTCTTCTAAGCGCTTGATATCTTTTTGGCTTCTTCCAACTGTATCAATAAATATCTTATCATAATCACTAAACTCATTGATGGCTTTTTGCAAGTCATTTTTTGATATGCATACTTGCATAGGTATTTCCATTATTTTTGAGTAAGTTAATAATTGGTCCACAGCACCTATGCGATAAGTATCAGTGGTAATAATGCTAACTTTTTTTTTGTGTTTTAACTTTTCTATTGCAGCAAGTTTTGCAATTGTTGTGGTTTTTCCAACACCAGTTGGACCCATTAAAATGACTATTTGTTCTTTTAATTCTGCAATTTTGAAAAATTGAGATAGCAACATGCTTAAGTAATCTATAGTATAATTTTCATCTTTCAGTTTTTCAGCATATAAATTATCATAAAGAGCCTTTGAAATTTTGAATGAATATCTTTTATTTATGCCTTTTTCATTCATAAGATTAAAGTACTTTTGGACAGAAATAGGTAAATTGTAAATATCAATCTCGCCTTCTTTTTTTGCCATATATGAAAGACTACTTTTAAGATTATCAATATCGTTTCTAATACTTTCCACTACTTCTTGTAATGGGTTTTTTGTTGAATATTTTAGTAAATTTTCTAAATCTTGAATTTTTTTTTCTAAATTTTCTTTTTGTTCATCGTTTTTTTTAGTTTCTATTAACTTTTCAAAATCATTTTTTTTTGTATTATCTTGGTGCTCTATAGCGGCTGTTATTTCTAAAACTTCCCTTTTGAAAAATGAAAAAAAAGAACCTTTGCGCACCTTTCTTGTTGATAAAATAACCGCATCTTCACCCAACTCTTTTTTTATTTTTTTTATAGCTTCCTGAAGGTTGTTTGCTTCAAATGTTTTGATTATCATATTTCAATTGTACCCATTGTTTTAATTTCTACATTATTGGCGATTTCTGAATAAGATATTACAGCAACTCTTGGTAAAAATTTTTCGAGAAAGGCTTTAAAGTGTCTCCTAATTCTTGGTGATGTTACAATTATTGGTTCAATCCCATTTTCTGCAGCTTTAGCAATTTGATTTTGTGCTGATTGTATGAGCTTATCGCCAATGTTTGGAGGTAGTTGCATATATGAATATCCATTTTCTTCTTTTATATTGGCATTTAAAACGCCTTCTGCGCTAGAACCAAGCAAGATTACATTTAAAACATTGTTTTCATCCTTATATTTATTTGTTATATGATAGGCTAGGGCGCTTCTTACATATTCTGTTAATAAGTCTAAATCTTTAGTATGGGGTGCCCAATCAGCGAGCGTCTCAAAAATCGTTAGGAGATCTCTAATTGGTATTTGTTCTTTAAGTAAGTTTTTCAAGATTTTATGACATTGTCCAAGCGATAAATATTGACCTAACTCTTCTATTACTTTTGGGTAATCTTGCTTCAAGTTTTCAAGGAGCTTGCTTGCATCTTGCCGTGTAAAAATATCGTAAATATTTCGCTTTATTAGTTCTGTTATGTGTGTAATAATAACTGTTATTGGGTCTACAACTGTATATCCAGAAACAATTGCTTCATTTTTCTTTTCTTTATCAATCCATATAGCTTGTAAACCAAATGCAGGCTCTTTTGTAGAAATGCCCTCTATCTGTTTTAGTGGAGCAGGAGACATTGCTAATAATTTATCTGTTTCAATTTTGTATCTTCCGACTTCAATGCTTTTTATTAAGAAAATATACTCGTTTTTATCCAATGTTAAGTTGTCCCTTATTCTAATAGAAGGAATGATTACTCCAATATCCAACGCTAATTGTTTTCGCATTAATTTTATTCTATTGAGTAGATTTCCGCCTTCAGCCTCTTCGGTTAAATGTATTAGACCATAACCAATCTCAAGTTCTAATACATTGATTTTCATTGCTTCTTCAATATTTTCTTCAACAATTGGAGCTTGAGCTTGTTCTTGAATAATCTTTTCTTCTTCAAATTTTTCTTGTATTTTCTTTTGTGAGATAGTATACGCCAAATATGCAAAAATCAATGCTAGAAAAATTAAACTAACATGAGGCATACCTGGAATTAAGGCCAAAATTGCAAGTATTGCAGCAGATAAATACAATGCTTTGTATTGTTTTGTTAGTTGATTGATTAAATCTGGAGCAAGACTCGTTTCGCTTGAGCTTTTAGTGATTACAATGCCAGCTGCAGTGGAGATTATAAGTGCAGGCAATTGAACCACAAGACCATCACCAATTGTAAGTACAGTGTATCTGCTTGCCGCTTCTTGAAGATTCATGTTGTGTTGAAGTACGCCGATTATTATACCGCCAATAATATTAATAAAGGTAATCAAGAGGCCAGCTATTGCATCACCTCTTACAAATTTGCTTGCGCCATCCATAGCACCATAAAAATCAGCTTCTTTTGCAATTTCTTGTCTACGTTTTTTGGCTTCAACTTCAGTGATTGCACCAGAGTTTAAATCAGCATCTATACTCATTTGTTTGCCAGGCATTGCATCGAGTGTAAATCGAGCTGCAACTTCAGCTACTCTGCCAGCACCTTTTGTTATTACAACGAAATTTATTATTACCAAAATTATAAATATGATAAAACCAACAATATAACTGCCACCTACAACAAAATAACCAAAAGTTTTAATAAATTCACCAGCAGCATCAGCACTTTGAGCACCATGCAACAAAATTGCGCGTGTGGTTGCGATACTAAGAGATAGCCTAAAAAGCGTAACTGTGAGCAGTATTGTTGGAAATGTTGAAATATCAAGCGGCCTTTGTGTGTAGATACTAACAAAGAATATCAAAAGCGCAGAGGCAAATGAGATAGTGATAAAAAAATCAAGCAAAAAAGGCGGCAATGGCACTATTAAAACTGTCAGTATAATAATTACTGCTAATAGTATAAGAAAATCGCTCAGACGTGTAATTTGACCCATTAAACTAAGTTCTTTCTCCAAAAATACCCCTACCAATTCTAATCATAGTTGCGCCTTCTTCTATAGCGATTTTATAATCATCGCTCATACCCATTGAAAGCTCGCTTAAATCTATTGTAAATTCAGTTTTTATTTTTTTATATATTAAATTCATTTCTTTAAATGATTCTTTTATGATATCTTCATTTGATTGAGGCGCAATACACATAAGACCATGCAATCTTAATTTTTTAAAATTCAATATACTCTTTACTGCATTATATACTTCATTCTTGGAAAAACCAAATTTATTTGGATCGTTTGCAATGTTTATTTCAAGCATTATATTAATGTTTTTATTTAATACATTAGCGAAACTGTTAAGTTTTTCAGCTAACTGCAGTGTATCAACACTGTCAATGTAATCAAAATAAATAGCAGCCTTTTTAGCTTTGTTTAGTTGTAAATGGCCTATTAAATGCCATTGTATATCTAAATTATCTTTTTTTGATAGTTCGATTTTTGAAATAGCTTCTTGCACTCTATTTTCACCAAATATTTTTTGGCCACACTCATAAGCCTTCTTGATGATATTGTAATCAAAGTTTTTTGAAACAGCCATTAATTTAACATTAGGATTTAACTTTTCTATTTCACCTTTTATTTTTTTTAAATTTTCACAAATATTTTCCATAAAAACTCCTTTTTATGATTATACTTTTGGATTAAAATAAGTCAATTATTTATAGGGTAGTGATTGACAAAAACAATATAAAATAGTATAAAAACATTGACTATAGCGCCCCGATAGCTCAGAAGGATAGAGCACAGGATTCCTAATCCTGGCGCCGCAGGTTCGATTCCTGCTCGGGGCACCAATTCTTTGAATGTTATTACGCCAATTTGGGTAGTCAATCTTAATTGACTTTGTTATTGCATTTTTTCATTAGACATATTTTACTTAGTATATAATTTAATCTGCAAGTATACTTGTTTTAGCAAATGATATATATACTGCCCCCACTTGTCAAACCTGACATGCTAACC
>JAVRLY010000040.1:0-11205 GCA_031960885.1 Desulfurella sp.
TAGAGACAAGGGAGTTTATTGAAGATAAAGGAGCAACAAGTTTGTTTGCAAGAAGCATACCAATAAATGCCACAATGACAATTATGAGTATAACAATTACGCTTGAGACAATCATAGAATTAATAACGCCTTTATTAATGATGGATTTTTGTTGCTCTAAATCTTTATTTAATACGCTTAGGTAAAATCCCGTTCCCATAATAAAATCAAATGGCTTAAAGTACTTTATATAAGTGATTTTTTGATCGATTTTGCCAGTTGATGGATTTTTGAAATAGTACGTTACATACCCTTCGCCTTTTGTCTTTGCAATATTGATAAATTCTCTAAAAATATACTTGCCTTGAGCATCTTTAAAGTCTAATACATTTTTTCCCACCAAAGACGGATCAGCTCTATCAGACAATAGCGTGCCGTTAGAATTAAGCACGAATATATAGTTATTATCACCATACTTTACTTTGTCTATCCAGTTGATAGCTATATTTTGAGCTTGCTCTAAACTAAGCTCACCATTTTGATATTTTTCATATGGTCTTAGAATCATTGAATAAACACTATCAATAATACTATTTAAGCTTTTTTTCTGATATTTTATTGTAATATCTTTTGTCAGATGAAGCTCTTGCTTTTCAAGATTTAGATTCCAATAAGCTGCGTATATGCCAAACAAAATCACAAATATAACAACACTTGCTACGCCATAGCCAACCATCTTCGTTTTAAAACTCATCTACTCTACCCCCATTTAACTTTTGTCATATTTTAGCAAAAAATTGTTTATTATTCAATCAAAACTTAAATGCAAAGAAGTACTTGGCTTGTTAACCAACACAATAGGCTCAAACAGCACAAAATCTTGATGGAAGGGCACGCTAACCTTACCACCAAAAGATGAATTGTCGCCAAAAGCCATATGAATAGTTTTATAAATTTTTTCGGCTTCTAAAATGTTAAATGGATTTTTGGCCTTTGGGTTTGTGCCAATGCCGAGTTCTGCTACATTGGCAGCTAGTGGATGGTCTTTTATAATCTTTTCAAGCACCTTAGCGTAATTATCAATACCAATAATCTCTGATAACAAACCATTTTTTATAACAAATGCAAGCGGTTTTTCAAACTTGAATGTTGGCCCATATTCTGCTACAAAAAAGCCATTTGTCATACCTTCGTTTGGCGCAATAAACACCTCTCCAGCTGGCAGATTGCCAAAACTGCCGGGTTCGCCCAAAAAGCCATAATCCACATTAAAATTTCTGCCTTCAAGGTTAAATTCTATTTGTGTACCATTTTTAGCACTTACATTTATTGTTATAGCATCTTTTACAATTTCATACATTCGAAGCGTTTTGTCTTTTAACTCTTCAATATCAATAGCAAGCGGACCATAAAGCATTTCTTCTTCAAATAGTGGCATAGAGGCAAAACGCGCTTTAGCTATATTTGTAAGCAACTTTCTAAAAAACGTATGGCTTGTAGAGTAGTTTGATAGAGCAATTACAACACCAACACTAGCGCCATACTCTAAAACTATCTCTTCAATAAATTTCTTTTGATCTTCGCTGAGTGTTTTGCTTTGCAATTGCTCTTTTAGATGCGAAAATTTGCTTGTTGTGTGCTTGCCAAATGCAATTTCCCATAACTGAAAAGGGGGCTCGCAAGCAGGCGCTTTTAGCGAAGGATACTCAAAATACATGGCTGTACTTAAATTTTTAGCCTCTTCGTAGAATAATTTTGCAATATTGACTAAATTTAAGCGTCTTTTGCGCTCTTCTTCGTTTACTTGTTCATTTAGTAAATCAACAAATACTAAGCACCGCTCGTGTGGTTTTAAGCACATATTTTTTAGCAAAATATTTTTAATTATCTGTCTCATCTTTGTATGTGCTTATACCTATTACATCGTACAATGTGCATTTTTGTAAGATTGCTGTAGTTAAAACCATAACGCCAGGTATTATTAGGCGTTTTTTCTTAAATAGACCACACAATATTAGCCCAACACCCACAGCGTATCTAATTTTTTGATCTAAACCGCCAACGTTTTTTTTCATAACGCCTCCATATTTTTTAATAAAAATAATGCTTTTTTTACATAATGCAATAGCGCCAACACAGAAAAAACAAAAACAGCATACACAATAATTATAAAAATATAACTTTCATTTATTACAAGCAACTTGTTTAATAGTATGTACAACAAAAGCATTATCTGAAAAAAAGTAGCCATTTTACCCACAATGGAGCTTTTTATAACATCTTTTCTATTGTACGTTAAAATTAATAAACTGCCGACTATTAGAATAGTATCTTTAAAAAATACGGTTATCCATAAAAATTGAGGTATTTGACCTTGTACTGTAAAAAGTAAAAATGCATAATTGATTAAAATTTTATCTGCAAGCGGGTCAAGAAGTCTGCCAATCAGCGTAGTCTGGTTTAGACTTCTTGCTAAAAATCCATCCAAAAAGTCCGTTATTGATGCGACAAGCAAAACAAAAAAAGCTTGTTTGTAATATTCATTGAGTAACAAATATATAGTAGGTGCAATAAGTATAATCCTAAAAAACGACAATGCGTTTGGCCAATTTATAATCTTTTCATTCAAGGGTTTATCTACCATCTTGTGCGCTTGTATTTATAATCTTTAAAATCCTATTAAATCTAATCTTCCAATCATATATCGAAAAATATATAATAAATGGCTCTCCTGTTATATCGTAGCGCGGTACAAAACCCCAATATCTTGAATCATAAGAATTATCTCTATTGTCACCCATCATAAAATATTCATGCGGCGGCACTTTGACAGGTCCCCAATTGTCCCTTGAACCATACGGCGTTGTAATGCCCGGAATCTGCGTATTTCTTGGATAAATAATCGGACTTGAAAAATACGCGTAAGGTTCTTTAACGGGTTTGCCATTGATATAAACTTGCCTATTTATTATCTGAACCGTATCGCCAGGCACACCCATGCATCGTTTGATAAAATGAACGCTTTTGTCTGGCGGGTATCTGAAAACAACTATATCGCCAACTTTTGGATCTTTGCCTTTAATTAAAAATTTATCGGTAAAAGGTATCTTAATGCCGTAAGAAATCTTATTTACAAGTATATAATCACCGGGCAAAAGCGTAGGCTCCATCGAACCAGATGGAATCTTAAATGCTTCTACAAAAAATGTTCTAATAAAAAGCGCTATAACGAGAGCTATAAGTATCGATTTTGTCCAATCCCAAAATTTTTTTGACATACAAACTCCTTATTTTTTTGTTGGCTCTAAAAGTTTCATAAAAGCTTCTTTTGATATAGCAACTTTGCCTAATTGCTTTAATTTCTTTTTTCCTTCTTTTTGCTTTTCTAACAACTTTCTCTTGCGTGTTATATCACCACCATAGCACTTTGCCAAGACATCCTTTCTTAGTGCTTTTATCTCTTCTTTTGCTATAATTTTACCACCAACCTTTGCCTGCAGTCTAATCTCAAATAGTTGCCTTGGCACAAATTCTTTTAGTTTGGCAAGAACTTCACGCGCTTGAGTGTAGGCTTTGTCTTTGTGAACAATTTGAGAAAAACTATCAATGGGGTCATTATTTATCAAGATTATCATTTTAACCAAATCGGAGCGTTTATAATCTTCAAACTCATAATTAAACGAAGCATAACCTCTTGTAATAGATTTCAACGTATCGTAAAAATCCGTAATCGTTTCAGACAGCGGTAGACTATAAGTTATTAAACTTCTATTTTCTGACAAGTAACCTAAATTTTTTTGTATACCCCTTCTTTCTTGCAATAAGCGCAACACGCTGCCAATGTATTCTGATGGTGTAATTACATCAATACTTACGTAAGGTTCCAAAATGGCTTTTATAAATTGAGGTTCAGGCAAGTCTTTTGGGTTTGAGACTTCAACTACACTCCCATCTGTTTTTTCTACTTTATATAAAACAGAAGGCAGGCTAACTACTATATCTAAGCCAAATTCTTCTTCTAAACGCTCTTTTGTAATATTCATGTGCAGCATACCCAAAAAGCCACATCTAAAACCAAAGCCTAAAGAATCACTTTTTTCTGTCTCAATTTCCAGACTAGAGTCATTAAGTTTAAGTTTTTCTAAACTATCCTTAAGGTCGTTGTATTTATCTGTATCTGTGGGATATATACCAGCATATACAAAAGGTTTCGCTTTTCTAAAACCTTTAAGAGCCTGCTTTGCCGGATTTAATGCAAGTGTAATGGTATCGCCAACAAGTACATCTTCAATATTTTTAATGCTAGAAATTAAAATCCCTACTTCGCCAGCATAAAGGTTTTCTACATCTTTGGGTTTTGGCGTTAATACATTTAAGTCTTCTACTGTATACTCTTTTTTATTGGAAAAAATCATTATCCTATCATTTTTCCTAATGCTACCTTCAAACACTCTAACAAGACACAATACGCCTCTATAATTATCATACCATGAATCCATTATAAGCGCTTTTAGCGTATCTTCATTATTGGCTTTAGGCGGTGGTATGTATTTAATGATTGCTTCCAATACGCTTTCTATGCCAATATCATTTTTGGCAGAAATCAATATTGCATTTGAAACATCCAAGCCTAAACTTTCTATCTCGCTTTTTGTTTTTTCTATATCTGCTGTAGGCAAATCTATTTTATTTATAACAGGTATTATTTCTAAATCGTTTTCTAAAGCCAAATACAAGTTTGCAACCGTTTGAGCTTCCACACCTTGTGTGGCATCAACTACAAGCAACGCCCCTTCACAAGCTGATAAACTTTTTGAGACTTCGTAAGAAAAATCTGCATGACCGGGTGTATCTATCATATTAAGCTCGTACAAAACACCATTGTATGTATACTCCATTCTTACAGATTGGGCTTTTACCGTTATACCATGCCTGCGTTCTACTTCAAGATTGTCTAGTACTTGCTCTTTCATTTCCCTTTTATCAAGAGAACCTGTTTTTTCAATAAGCCTGTCAGCAAGCGTTGACTTGCCGTGGTCTATATGGGCTATAATAGAAAAATTTCTAATGTTTTGAGTACTTATCATACACTTGTTTTTCCAATATGTAGGTCTTATACCTAATTTGTTTAGATAATAATGAACTTTTGCTATCTAAAAGCTTAAAAATCTCTTCTAAAACACGCAAAGATTCTTGAGCCCTTTTGAAGTTTGCACTAATTATATCAAACACAGATGCCCTGCTTGATTCTTCTTTTAATGTAACGCTTGTTAATGTATCATTTTGCGTATCTCTATAAGCTATTGAATCATAGTGTTTTTGGGCAATTGAGCCAATCTCAAGCCTTATGCTTTTCGTATATGTCGCTAGCTCTGCGTCATCATACTCAAATCTCAATATATCTTCAATTACTCTAAGCGCTTCTTTTGAGCGGTTTAAATTGGCATCTATTATTCTTTGGCACTCATAGCTTGATTCCATAATTCCTCAAATTGTTTTTTATATACATTTGCTATATCTGCCCTATCAATAATGATTACATTTTCATCATTTGCTTTTGGTGCTTGAGCTGTCCAGTTAAGCGAACCTGTTTCTACTATCTTATCATCAAAAACAGCAAACTTATTGTGCATAATACCGTATCTATCGTAATACTTATGTGGTTTTGCAAGCCTAATATCTAAGCCGTTTTTAACTAAATACTCAAACTTTGAGAATTTATTTTTTGGGCTATTCCATTCACCATCCAACAAAAGTCTAACTTTAACACCGCGTTTTTTTGCATTTATCAAGCTTTGTGCAAGAGGCCTTGATGTAAAAGAATACATTGCTACATCAATAGATTTTTTTGAGTGGTCAATTAAATATATAATTTTTTCAATAGGCACATCAGAAGGTGTAAAGTACACCTCTATGTCTCGCGCAAATACAGTACTAGCTACAAACAAAAAAAATATACTAAATATTATAGTTTGGAGCTTCTTTTGTAATGATAACATCGTGAACATGACTTTCTCTCCAAGAATTTTCTGAAATCTGTATAAATGGCACTTCCCTTAACTCTTCAATTGTCTTTGAGCCCGTATAACCCATTCCAGCTTTAAGGCCACCTACTAATTGATACAATACATCTTTTAATTCACCTTTATAGGGAACTCTGCCTTCAATGCCTTCTGGGACAAATTTTTCTGGTTCTACATCGTCTTGGAAATATCGCTCTTTTCCACCTTTTTCCATAGCTGACAAAGAACCCATGCCTCTATAGACTTTGTACTTTCTACCCTGATATATTATAGACTCACCAGGTGACTCTTCTACACCTGCAAGCAAATTTCCGATCATAACACAAGCACTACCTGCTGCTAGGGCTTTTACTATATCGCCAGAGTACTTAATGCCGCCATCTGCTATAACCTTGACGCCAAATTTATCAGCTTCTTCTGCACATTCTGAGATAGCTGTAATCTGTGGCACTCCAACACCTGCAATAATGCGTGTTGTACAAATTGAACCAGGGCCTATACCTACTTTGACAATATCTGCGCCTGCTTCAATGAGGCTTCTTGTACCCTCACGTGTTGCTACATTGCCACCAATGATGCAGCAATCGAATTTGGATTTGATTCTTTCAATTGTTTTTAATACTTTTACGGAATGGCCATGTGCTGAATCCAACACAATTATATCAGCACCTGCTTCTAGTAAAGCCCTTGCCCTTTCCTCACCATCTTTAGTGCCAACACTTGCAGCTACAGCAAGCCTGCCTTTTAAATCTTTTGTTGCATCTGGGTATTCTTCTTTTTTTATAATATCCTTTATTGTAATCAGACCCTTTAACTTAAAGTTTTTGTCCACAATAGGCAATTTTTCAATCTTATTTTCTTTTAGGTATTCAATGGCTTCTTTGAGTGTTGTGCCTTCTGGAGCTACAACCAATCCTTTTGATGTCATAACATCTTTTACTTTTTTTGTATAATCTGTCTCAAATCTCAAATCTCTGTTTGTGATAATACCCACAAGCGTATTGTTATCGTCAGTTACAGGTATACCGGATATGTGAAATGTACGCATTAAATTTAAACAATCACTTATCGTAGCATCTGGATGGATAACAACAGGATCTGTTATCATGCCACTTTCGCTTTTTTTAACCCTTAAAACCTGTCGGACTTGCTCTTCTATAGTCATATTTTTATGTATGACGCCAATTCCGCCATTTCTTGCCATGCCTATTGCCATACGATACTCGGTAACTGTATCCATAGCAGCAGAAACAATAGGGATTTTTAGCGTATATCTATTAGTCAGACTTGTGCTTGTATCTACCTCATTTGGCAATATACTGGATCTTCTTGGAAGGAGCAACACATCGTTAAATGTCAAACCTAAAGTATCTTTTAATCTAATCATATAAACACCTTCAAATACTTAAATATTTAAAATCAGCTACTTTTAATACCAAATCCCTGTAATTGTTTAGTAAAGCCAACCTGTTGTTTTTGATTTTTTCATCTTTATCCATAATAAGCACCTTGTCAAAAAAACTGGATATTATACTTTTGTCTACTAATTTTTTCAAATAAGACAAATAATCTTTGCTTTTCAAAAAAGTCTCAAGATTAAACTTTAAGCTTTTTATGTAACTATAAAATTTTGATTCTTCATCAAATACAAACATAGATTCATCTACGTTAGTTTTTTCAAAACCAGAAGGTACAATATTAAATACCCTTTTGATGCTTAATAATATGTCACTATCGCTTTCATTATAAAAAATCTTTAACGCTTCAATTTTCAAAAAGGCATCATAAATATCGCTAAAATCAACTTCTACAACAGATTTTACAATCTCAAATTGTTCTTCAAACATGTTTACAAAACGCGCTTTTATAAAATCGATTATATTATATAAAGTTTCTTCATTAATAGACAATCCATGTTTTTCATATAGCGTCAATGCAAATTTTGTAACATCAACTATATTGAAATTCAACTTAGTATTGAGCAAAATCTTAATGATTGAAAGAGCAGCACGCCTTAAGCCGTATGGGTCTTTGTTGCCTGTAGGTTTAAGCTCTGCAATAAAACCACCTGCTATCAAATCAAATTTATCAGCAAGCGATAAAGCTATACCTTCCTTTGTTTTGGGATACATTTCATCTTTTGGTAAATACTGTTCAAATATGCACTGACTTACTAAATCATCTTCTGATTGTTTTTTTGCATAAATGCTACCCATTATGCCTTGAACTTCTGGAAACTCATAAACCATATGTGTTAATAGGTCCGCTTTTGATAGATACGCTGCGCGTTTTGTAGGCTCTATTGACGCGCCAATTAGCGTTGCAATATACGCTGATAGCTCAACAATTCGCATTACTTTATCATACATACTGCCCAGTTTTTCGTGAAAGAGCATTGTTTTGAGCTTTTCAACTAAATCAGACAATTTAACCTTTAAATCCTCTTGATAAAAAAATGCTGCATCCCTGAAACGGGCCTTCAATACACGCTCGTTGCCTTTTATGATAAGCTCATCATCGTCTGTAAATATATTTGAAACAACGCAAAAATTATTAGACAATTTATTTTCACTATCTAGAGAATAAAAATATTTTTGATTTGATTTCATGGAGCTTATTAAAACCTCTTGGGGAAGCTCAAGAAAATCTTTTTCAAATAAACCTTCAAGACAATTTGGATATTCAACTAAATTGGCAACTTCATCTAATAATTGCTCATCTATTTCGTAGTGTTTATTTGGGCCGCTGAAAGCAGTAAGAGCTGATTTGATCATTTCTTTTCTTTGTGCTTGGTTCACAATTATATAGTGTTCTTTTAAAATTTCTTTGTAATCTCTATAGCGCAAGTCAATTTGGTAATTGGACAAAAATCTATGACCATATGTAAAAGGAGAGCTTTGGCAACCAAACATTGAACACTCAACTACCTCGTCATCAGCTAGTAATACAATGTTATGCACAGGCCTTAAAAAAGCCCAAGTGCCATTTCCCCAGCGCATAGATACGCTAAATGGCAAATTAGACAAAAAATCGCTAAAAACCGTGCACAAAAGCTCTTTTACCTGCTGGCTTTGAGATTTTAAGTAAACGCATGCATAAGCACCTTTTTTTGTTTCTTCAAAAAAACACTCTTCTATGTTTGCATTGTTTTTTTCTAAAAAACTCAAAAGAGCTTTTGTTGGTTTGCCATTATTATCAAAACACACGCTCTTTGGCGGACCTGTAAGCTTTTGTTTTTGTTGTTTTGTAGTAGATTGGCACTTAAGTTCTACCGCAATGCGTCTTGGCGTATAATATACATCAACATCTGTATAATCAATACTGTACTTATCTAAAATAGAGATCATTATATCGCTATTAATCTTCAATAATTCCCTTGCTGGCAACTCTTCTGTTAAGACTTCAAACAATACTTTCACTGCTTTTCTCCTGGTAATAAACTTTTGCAATATTAACGGCTAAATCACGAACCCTTTTAATGTAGTTAGTGCGTTCTGAAACACTAATTGCGCTTCTTGCATCAAGCAAATTAAATACATGAGAACATTTTATACAATAATCATAGGCTGGCCTAATGAGTTTTGCTTTAATGCATCTGTTGGATTCAGCTTCAAACATATTAAAAAGCTCAAAAAGCATGTTTATATCTGCAAGTTCAAAATTGTATGTAGAATATTCCCATTCATCATGTTTGTGTATATCACCATATGTAAGAGTATCGTTAAATTTCATATCAAAAACACTTTCAACGCCTTGTATATACATACCAAGTCGTTCTGTGCCATATGTAATCTCAACTGGTATAAGTTTTAAATCTACACCACCAATCTGTTGAAAATATGTAAATTGTGTAACTTCCATTCCATCAAGCCACACTTCCCAACCAAGTCCCCATGCGCCAAGCGTGGGAGATTCCCAGTTATCCTCAACAAAACGTATATCATGTTTTTTAGTTTTTATACCTAAATACTCTAAACTCTCCAAATACATCTCCTGTATGTTTTTAGGAGATGGTTTAATAATAACCTGATACTGGTAGTAATGTTGAAGTCTATTTGGATTTTCGCCGTATCTGCCATCTGTAGGTCTTCTTGAGGGGGCAGCATAGGCTACACTCCATGGTTTGTCATCTAAAGACTTCAATACCGTAGCAGGGTGAAATGTGCCTGCGCCCGCTTCTATATCGTAAGGTTGGAGTATCACACAACCCTTTGATTTCCAAAACTCAGATAGCTTCAATGGTATATCTTGGTAATTCATAGTATCACCTCAATCGTCAATTTGCAATAACAATGGTGCATGATCCGATGAACCACGTTTTGCACGCTCATTTGTATCCACTTCACACAATAGAGCCATTTTATAAATATCTTTAGTTGCTAATATATAATCTACCCTCATGCCTTTGTTTCTTAAAAATGAATTTGCCCTATAATCCCAAAAACTAAATATTTTTTCATTTTTGTGGAATTCACGACACACATCTATAAAACCTAAATCCAATATAGCTTGCATGGCATTTCTTTCTGACTGCGTAAAACCTATTTGCTCACTCATCTGCTCGCTATTATAAACATCAAAGTCTGATAATGCAACATTTAAATCACCCATAAGTATAATTCTACTTGTGCTTTTTAGCAAGGAAGCTAAATATTCTTTTAATTTGGACAAATAATCCAGTTTGTAAAAAAAATCACTTTCCCCAACTTTTTTCCCGTTTGGCACATACACATTTATGATTTTTATATTATTAATATCACAACCTATCATGCGCTTTTGATTTCTTATATCAAGCGCAAAACCCTTCTTTACGTTTTCAAGCTTGTATCTTGATGCTATTGCAACACCATTAAAACCTATTTCACCAAAGCTTTCCACATTGTAGCCCAAATCTCTAAAATTATTGTATGGAAATTTATCATCTGGAGCTTTGATTTCTTGCATACCGATTACATCTACATCTTTTTTTTTAAGCCATTCTAAAATCTGATCTAGTCTTACCCTGATAGAGTTCACATTCCATGTCGCTATTCTCATTATTTTTCCTTTCCGTATTTTTTAGAAAAATGCAACCTCGCTTTCGTGAACTTGCCACTTAGCATAAGTGCTTTTAGTTGCACAAATCTAATACAGCATATATTAACTATAATGTAAATTTTTTCAACTATTGATTGTCAAAACTCTAACAGACGTTTTTGAAAAA
>JAVRLY010000041.1:0-11203 GCA_031960885.1 Desulfurella sp.
CTCCCCATGGAGTTTCTACTATTGCATCAACATGTATCATAGGTATTTGGTTTTCTGATGGTCTGAATCTCAATTCTTCTTCTGGAACTACTTTTTCTGTTGCAATTACTAAATATTTTGCGCTTAAAGATTGCTCAACATCTGGAACAAGTAAACCTTCAATTCTTGCTGTACCTTCATTGCCGCATCTTTGAACTTGTGTGGTTGCCAAATATGGTATTAATGGCGGGTATAAAACAGCTTTAATAGCCGCCTTGCCTGTGTATTTGTTTGCTTGCTTTCTTAGTTTTTCATAGAAAATACCATCTTCTTCTGCTGCAGTCTTATTCCACGTAGTATCTGGCACATCGCCTTGTGACCATTTGTTTTCTGGATCATACTGGTGCGGTCTTAATCCCCAGCCATCATATGGGTCATCTATGATTACTTGCCTTGCTGGCGGAATATCTGGGTGAACCCACATACCTTTTTCATTTTTACCTCTAAGACCTGCTTTACCAAAAACATCATACTCTATCAAATCGGAGCCCAAGTCTGTCAAGCCGGCTACAAATTGCATTCCAAAACGACCAGCTTGCGTTCTAAGCGCCATAGAGTAATTTGAAAATAGCATATATGCACTAATATTACCATCTTCTAAGCCTTTTCTAATTTCATAAGAAACTGGTTGTATTGTTTCAAGGCCAATAAACGTCATCTCAATCCAGTCAAGCTGGCCAGCACCTGCCATCATCATAACAGGCGTAGCACCTGCGTTTGTTTGCAAATATAAATTTGGTATATTTTGCCTAATTACTTCTCTTGGAATTGATGCATTTGTTCTGGTATAACCAAATCCACCGACAACCCAAGCCCTGTGCGGCTTAACAAACTTGCTAACCGCTTCTTTAATGGACATTATTTTACTTGCTTTTGCCATAAAGCCCTCCTCCTAAATTTTTATAGAATTCTTCTAAATTTTCGATATCTTCTTGCGTTTTTTTAATTGCTCCATTATTGTCTGCATGCTCTATCGGCACGCCTAAAGTGTCACTCAAAATTTGCATAAATTCTGTCACTTTCTCAAATTTTAGATAACTAACGTAGATATCAATTGTATAGTCTGTATTAAAGTAGATAACTGGGTACATCTCATCATAGTCAAGTTTATCGTTTTCTCTAGAGTACGGTATGAGTCTGAACCCTCGCTTTTCAATATCCACCACTTTACCTAGGCTGTCAACTTTTTGTCTTATTTCATCGAGCGTAATGATATCGCCGCCACCAATTATATAACCTGGAAGCGTAGTAAAATCGCTCACTATTTTAGCTCCTTTCTTCTTGCCCATATTAACCTTAAAGCATTTTCTACTTTTTCTTGGGCATATTCTATCATTTCATGGGCATTTTTTAAATAATCTAAATTTTTCATTAACTCGTTTTCAGCTACATCTGCGGCTTTTTGAGTTTGCATTTGTTCAAGTAGTTTAGTTACACGACTTAATACACCAGGCATTTTCTTAAATTGCCACATCCATGTATCAAAATAATAATTTGACAACGACAAATCCCAAACTTCACTAGTTAACTTTAACCAAAGTTGCACATCCTCAATATCTCTAGATTGCTGCACCTCCACTGGCTTTTCCCTAGCCGTTTTCTTGAATGCTTTCGGATAAGCTATCACCCTACACCTCCTATATAGATATTTACTCTTAATTTATATAATACACAAAATAAGTAAAAAGTCAAGTATTTTTTAGTTATTACAGTAAAATAAAATTTGTGTAAGTTAATATATAAATTTTTGTTATACATTCATATAAACATCAAATCTGAATTTTTATGATATTTTTAAAATTTAATCGACTAAAACAATTGCAAATACTTTAAAAATTGTGTATAAAAAGTCTTTAGAAATATAAGGAGGAAGCGTATGAATAAAAAAATTTTGTTAGTTAGTTCCTTTTTAGTATTAGTCGGATTTTTCACTCTAGCGAATCTCTCAAATGCTAACGTAACACTTCAAGATGGTCTTGCCGCTTATAACAACAAAAACTACAATCAAGCTTATAACATATTTGCTCAATTAAGTCAGGAAGGAAACTCTCAGGCTCAGTACATTTTGGGTTCTATGTATTTAGACGGTGTTGGTGTTAAAAAAGACTACCAAAAAGCTTATGAATGGTTTAATAAATCTGCTGAGCAAAATAATAGCTACGGTGAGTACGCTCTTGGATATATATACAAACACGGACTTGGCGTAAAAAAGGATTTATCAAAGACAGTGTACTTTTGGGAAAAAAGCGCGAAACTTAACAACAAAGATGCACTCTATGGCCTTGGGTTTTTATATAGTCTTGGACAAGGTGTAGAGCTTAACTATAAAAAAAGCTACGATTATTGGCAAAAAGCTTCTTATTTAGGTTCTAGCTATGCTCAATACAGGCTTGGTTTATTGTATATGGATGGAGATGGCGTAGAAAAAAATTATATAAATGCTTATGCATGGTTTAGTACAGCAAGGATGTTTTCTGCCCCAGATGAAGAAATTTACGAACTTGCAGCACATCATTTAAACATAGTTAAACATAAATTGACAGCTGATGAAATTCTTAAAGCTGAAAATTTATCACAGATACTATACAAACAGATAAAAAATAACCTGCAATAGCGCAAAATGATTGCACCTGTATAAATGGATAGCAAATGAAGCAATTTAACAAAGAAGTTTTTAAAGATGCATGGCATTTGATAAAACCATACTGGATATCAAGCGAAAAAAAAACCGCCTATATATTGCTTGCTGCTATAATTTTTTTAAATTTAGCTATTGTTGGCATAAATGTTTTATTTAATCTGTGGTATAAAGAATTTTACAACGCTTTGCAAGAATTAAATGAAAAGGCTTTTTGGATAGCACTTGCTCAATTTAGTGCATTGGCCTTTTTCTATATTATATCTGCTGTTTATTCATTATACTTAAACCAAATGCTTCAAATAAAATGGAGGAAATGGCTAACAGATAATTTTTTAAATAAATGGATGGA
Source organism: Desulfurella sp. (assembly GCA_031960885.1). Lineage (GTDB taxonomy): Bacteria > Campylobacterota_A > Desulfurellia > Desulfurellales > Desulfurellaceae > Desulfurella. Next base: position 3,030 of record JAVRLY010000041.1, read on the forward strand.
TAAAAAGGTATACTACCATCTTCAAGTATTTAATAATCAAACCGATAATCCAGACCAACGAATCAGTGAAGATTTAAATATGTTTATATCTCAATCTTTAACTTTATTTTTAGGTCTTTTGAGTTCTATTGTAACGCTGTTTTCGTTTATTAGCATACTATGGATTGTATCTGGACCATTGCACTTTTCCATCATGGGTTTTTTTATCACTATACCAGGTTACATGGTATGGGCTGCTTTACTTTATGCTATTTTAGGCACATGGATTACAGCTATCATAGGAAGGCCTTTAATTCCATTAAATTTTAATCAACAACGATTTGAAGCCGACTTTAGGTTTAATCTTGTACGCATAAGGGAAAATAGTGAAAGTGTGGCGCTTTATAGCGGAGAAGATAAAGAGCATTGGCATCTAATGAGAAAATTTGCTGACATATTTGAAAATTATTGGAAAATAATGGTTAGACAAAAAAAACTTACATGGTTTACTTCTGGTTACAACCAAATAGCAATTATTTTCCCAATACTTGTTGCTGCACCGAGATTTTTTGCCAAAAAAATTCAACTTGGCGGTCTTATGCAGATAGCTCAAGCATTTGGTCAAGTGCAAACATCGCTATCATATATTGTAAATAGCTACACCGCACTTGCTAACTGGCATGCTGTAGCAGATAGGCTTCGCACATTTGAACACAATATCCAATCTATAGAAAACCTTCAGGTACAAAATAGTAAAATAAAACATAAACAATCTGATTGCTTAATTGTAAAAAATCTATCTATATTGCTTCCAGACAATCAGACATATTTAATCAAAGATTTAAATTTCGAATTAAAGCCACAACAAAGTATGCTGATTGTTGGTCCATCTGGTATTGGAAAAAGTACTCTAATTCGCACAATTGCTGGTTTGTGGCCTTTTGGCTATGGAGAAATAAGCTTGCCGAAACAAGAAAAAACACTATTTTTGCCTCAAAAACCCTATTTACCCATTGGTACACTAAGAGATGTGCTTATTTACCCAAACGGTGACCCATCAACAGATAATGAGACTTTAAAAGAGCTGCTTGAAAGTTTGAACTTAAAGTATCTGGCAAAACATTTGTTAGAAGTAAACATGTGGTCTCAGGTTTTATCGCTTGGTGAACAGCAATATCTTGCTTTTGGACGCATTTTCTTACAAAAACCAGATTGGATTTTTATGGATGAGGCAACAAGCGCTTTAGATGAAAAATCAGAAAAACTCCTTTACACAAGATTGTTTAGAGATTTATCCCAAAGTGCATGTTTAAGTGTTGGTCATAGATCTAGCCTTCTTAATTACCATAAAATTAAATTATCTTTGCTTGGTGATGGCAAGTGGTTAATTGAGCCAATTAAAAAAACTGATTCGGATAAAATCTCTTATCTAAAGGAGGAATTTGCTTAACATGGACAATATTGTTAGATTAGTTATTAGTTCTTCAATATATGACCTTGCAAAACAAACGCCAATAAATTATGCTGTTAATCTCTCAAAAAACTTAAATAATAAAATCTTGTTAAAAAGAGAAGATTTACAAAGCGTATTTTCATTTAAAATTAGAGGAGCTTATAATAAGATAAAAAACCTCTCAGAAGAAGATAAAAAAAAGGGTATTATTTGCGCATCAGCGGGCAATCACGCACAAGGTGTGGCTCTTTCTGCAAAAAAACTATCTATTCCCGCAACGATTGTAATGCCAAAAACAACCCCCCAGATTAAAGTGGATGCAGTAGCACGCTATGGCGCAAGTATCGTTTTAGAAGGTGATAGCTATACGGATGCCTACAATGCATGCAAAGTGCTAATTGAGCAAACAAACATGACTTATATACCACCATTTGACGATGAGCTTGTGATAGCTGGTAATGCAACAATAGCAAATGAAATTTTGATGCAAACAAGTTCAGATGTAGACTACATTTTTGTTCCAATAGGCGGTGGCGGACTAATTGCTGGCATTGCTTCTTTTATAAAGAACGTTAATGACAAAATAAAAATTATTGGTGTGCAACCTAAAGATTCAAATGCAATGTATTTGTCTTTTCATGCTAAAAAGAAAGTAGATATTGATGAAGTGGGAATTTTTGCCGACGGTGTAGCCGTAAAAAGTGTGGGAGATTTAACGCTTGAGTTAGTACTTAAATATGTAGATGATATTATTTTAGTAGATACAGATGAAATATGCTCAAGCATAAAAGACATATATTACGATACAAGAAATATTGTAGAACCAGCTGGAGCTTTGGCTGTTGCTGGTATAAAACGCTATATTGACGAACACTCAATCTCTAAAAAAACATTTCTTGCAATTAATTCTGGCGCAAATATGAACTTTGATAGGTTAAGTTTTGTTGCAGATAGAGCCTTAATTGGTCAAAAACAAGAGGCGCTCTATGTTGTAGAATTAGAAGAAAAACCCGGTTCTTTCAAGCGCTTTTGTATGGATTTGATTGACAATATAAATGTCTCTGAGTTTGACTATAGGCTTGCAAGCAGAGAGAAAGCTTACGTTTTAACTGGATTAAATATCAATTATAAAGAGGAAAAAGATAGATTTTTAAAAAAAGCAAAACAACTTGGTTATAATATAATTGATATAACCGATAATGAGATCGCAAAAAGTCATATTCGCTATATAATTGGTGGCAAAACCGATAAGGTTTTAAATGAAGTTTTGTATCATTTTTCATTTCCTGAACGAAAAGGCGCCCTTTATGAATTTTTGTCGAAAATGAAAAGCAATTGGAATATTTCTTTATTTCACTACAAGCATATTGGAACAGATTACGGCAGGGTGCTTGTTGGTTTTGAGATACCGCCAAGTGAAATGCAAGAATTTAAAGCATACCTAAAAGACCTACGTTACCCATTTACAGAAGAAACAAACAATCCTGTCTGTAAAATTTTTCTTTAAAAAGGCGGGCAGGAAGCGCCCTTTCGGGCGAAATTTAAATGCAGACTTTATGGCGGGAAAACAAGAGGAAAAAGAAGCGCTTAAAAAGGGATTTCTAAGCACAAGGTAGTATTATAAAAAAATTTTTTAAAAAGTCAAGAAATTTCTTATGTTTTTGTCAGTTAGATCGTTTTTGAAAAAATATTTATTTTGGTTATAATACGCTATAAAAAGTTCAAAGAACTCTTTATGAATATAAAAAATTTTTTTATCTGTTTTTACGATTTTAGAAAGGGGTAAACCCCTTTCTAAAACATAATACCCGTTTCCAAGCCTAACCTATATTGGTTTGCTTTGTTGCCGCTTTCGCCAAAACCCCCAGATTCTGAAAAATTATTAATGCGCACATAGGATAAATCAGCCCTTACAAACAAATACTTATATTTATACATTGGCGTAATCGTAACAGTGAAGGCTTTTGAATCAGGCCCGTAACCAACTAAGTCAGCATTTGCGCTATTTGGGTTGTTTGTTGATTTATTACAGGCATATTCTAATCTTGTGCCTAAGGAAAATTTATCTGTTACATTGTAATCTGCAAAACCTGCGATTCCATAAGCAGCGCTTGAATTGCTATAGCCTAATTGAGCGCTTTTTGGTGAATATACGTATAGCAGATCTGAACCTAATGTTAGTTTACCTAAAGTATAAGATCCTACTAAATCGTATTCTTGTTTATTGGCTATTGAAGCTGTATCGTTTGGAGGTGTGTGTTTATTTGGTATTAATGCATTAAAAGAGGCTGAAAAGTTATTTAGGTTTACGCCAAGACTTGCTTCTATAGCTAGTTTGTTTTTAGAGTAGAAACCATCATTGGCGCCAGCTTTAAACACCACAGGGCCAGTTGTTACTATAAACCTTATTCCTCTTGAAATTATTGGCTCCATATTCCATACAAGACCTCTTTGAATATTTATATTCTGATAAGTAAAAGCCGACTCATAGCCAATAATTGTTGGAAGTTTACCTGCTTGTATGGATAAAAATGAAGCAGGGTCCAGTTCAACATAAGCAATAGGCACAGGTCCAAAAAGGCCTGTGTTCGCATTGTCTGTAACAGTTTTGTTGCCTGCTACTCCTACAGTTGGGAAAGCGTATGCTCCGCTAAAAACGTTAAATCGGACTAAGCCTGTTGTTTTTGAAACATTGATTAAAGCGTTGCTTATATCGTATCTTACATGCTTGTCTTTACCATTTGTATCAAACGAACCAGTTGGGTTTGCATTATCTGTAAGTATGCTATAGCCAGATAATGTGCCATTTATATTTATATTGCCAATGCCTGTTTTTAGATCAAAAGCATGAGCGTTTATGCTAACAAAGCAAAATATAATTGCTAAAACAAGCATTCTTTTCATTTTACTACCTCCCTATCTTTACTTAGTTTTATAAATCAAAGCCTTTTTCAGAGTGCACAGCTAGATCCAACCCCATCACTTCCGTTTCTTCATCAACTCTTATGCCGCCTGTTAGCAACGATACGATTTTTACTATAACAAACGTGCCTATTGCTGTATATGTAATAGTTGCCGCAACAGCAATTGCCTGAATAAGCACTTGCTTTGGGTTTCCATAGATTAATCCTTTGCCCGCTGCATTTATCAAAGGATCTGCAAAAATGCCTGTTGCCAAAGCGCCCCATATGCCATTTAGAGCATGAACGCCAAAAGCATCCAAAGAATCATCATATTTAAAAAATCTCTTTATCGCTCCAGCGCCTAAGAAGCCCACAATACCAGAAATAAGTCCTATAACTAACGAACCGCCTAGATTTACAAAACCGCTTGCAGGCGTTATAGCAACAAGGCCAGCTACTGCGCCGCTTGCTGCGCCTAGCATTGTAGGGTGTTTATTTGCAATCCATTCACAATACATCCAACTTAAAGCGCCAATTGCCGCTGCAGTGTTGGTTGCAACAAAAGCGCTTCCTGCCAATCCATTGGCTGCGCCTGCGCTCCCTGCATTAAACCCAAACCATCCAAACCATAAAAGCGCCGCGCCTAAAATTGTTAAGACCACAGAAGAAGGAGGCATTGCTTCTTTGCCATAGCCTTTTCTTTTACCAAGCATAAGCGCAAAAACTAAGCCTGCAACGCCAGCGTTGATGTGTACCACAGTGCCGCCTGCAAAATCAATAGCGCCAAGTTTTGATAACCAGCCGCCGCCCCATACCCAGTGAGCTATTGGCACATATATGAAGCTCATCCATAACAAACTAAACCATATCCAAGAAGAAAATTTTACGCGCTCAACTATAGAACCGCTTGCCAAAGCTACGGTAATTGCTGCAAATGTCATCTGAAATGCCGCAAATACAAATGTTGGTATAGTTGTTCCAGGAAAGATGCTACTGCCGCTTACACCGGCAAGAAACAAATACTTGCTTGAGCCGATAATTCCATCTATGTCTGGACCAAAAGTAAAGCTAAACCCCCATAGCATCCAAGCAATGCTTACAACTGCGTAAGCAATCAAAGATAAGCCTATTGTATTTAACATGTTTTTTGATCTTCCCATTCCTCCATAAAACAAAGCAAGTCCTGCTGGAGTCATAAGCATGACAAGAGCGCTAGACGTTAACATCCATGCAGTATCACCAGAATTTAGACTGGGTGAAGCTGCAAATGCAAATGCAGGTATGCATAATATCCAAAAAAAGGTAAATAAAATTTTCTTCATATATCCTCCTATAGGGCATCTTCGTTTATATCTAACGTTCGTATTCTGATTGCTTTATCGACGTTGTAAACAAAAATCTTGCCATCTCCTATTTTGCCTGTTTTTGCATGTTCAATAATTTTTTCTATAGCCAGTTCTAATTGATCGTCTTTTACAACCACTTCAATTTTAACTTTGGGTATAAAATCAACTATATACTCTGCTCCTCTATAAATTTCCGTATGTCCCCTTTGCCTTCCGTAGCCTTTTACTTCCACAATAGTCATCCCGCCAATGCCTACTGACAATAAAGCTTCTTTCACTTCATCAAGCTTAAAAGGCTTGATGATTGCCTCTAACTTCTTCATACACCCTCCCTACAAAACAATATGCCAACACCTTAGCACAAAGTATTCCAATACCGTTATCAAAGCATAAGCATAATAATAAATGCGTATATTTAAAGATAGTATTTACAAAATTGTTAATATATTGACAAAATTGTTAAGAATTAACTATCAAATTTCGGTCTTGTTTAAATAAATTTTTAAATATTTTTAATTATGATTATTATTTAGTTATATATTGACAATTAAAATTCTTTAGTATAGAAGTAAACTAATATAGATGTTAAATAAGTTGGTTTTTATTTTTGGTTATTTTTTAAAAAGGGGGGAGCTATGTCAAAAATTGTAGTGTTAGGTGCTGGTATAGCTGGTCATACTGCTGCATCATACCTTAGAAAATTATTACCAAAAGAGCACGAAGTAGTAGTGATCTCGCCAAATAGTAAATGGAATTGGATACCTTCTAATATCTGGGTTGGCGTAGGGGAAATGGAATTAGAAGATGTAACATTTGAACTTGGGCCGGTATATAAAAAATTTGGTATAATCTTTAAACAAGCAAAAGCAATAGCAATTTATCCAGAAGGCTCTTTAGATAACAATCAGCCATTTGTTGAAATTGAATATACTAGTAAAGACCTTATGGGAAAACATGAAAATATTAGCTATGATTACCTTATAAATGCAACAGGACCAAAACTTAATTTTGATGCCACACAAGGTCTTGGTCCAGATAAAAACTCTTTATCTGTGTGCAGCGTGTCGCATGCAAAGCAAACAGCTTATGAGCTTAAAAAAACAATCGAAAATATGAAGGAAGGCAGAATAACAACATTTCTAATTGGCACGGGACATGGTCAATCAACCTGTCAAGGAGCTGCTTTTGAATATGTGTTTAATCTAGATTTTGTTCTAAAAAGAGAGAAAGTTAAAGATAAAGCTAAAATCATTTTTATAACAAATGAATATGAATTGGGCGATTTTGGTATGGGAGGCGCTCATATAAAAAAAGGCGGCTATATCACACATACGAAAGTATTTACTGAATCGCTATTTACAGAAAGAAATATTTCTTGGATAAAAAGGTCTCATATATATAGAGTTGATCCAAATAAAGCGTACTATGAGACGCTAAGTGGGGCCAAGGGAGAAATTGAGTTTGATTTTGCAATGCTTATTCCGCCCTTTGCTGGTGTTGGCTTAAAGGCATATAATAAACTCAATGAAGATATAACACAAAACTTATTTGCGCCAAATGGTTTTATGAAGGTTGACGCAGATTATAATAAAAAACCTTACGAAGACTGGAAAGCCTTTGACTGGCCAAAAACATACCAGAACCCAACGTATAAAAATATATTTGCAGCAGGCATAGCATTTGCACCACCACATGCTATCTCAAAGCCATATGAAAGTGCTAGTGGGATACCAATTTTTGCAACAGCTCCGCGCACTGGCATGCCATCAGCTATAATAGGTAGAACTTGTGCTTTAAATATTGTTGACATGATTAAAAACGGAAATACAACACCAAAACATACCGCGTCTATGGCAGAAATTGGTGCTGCATGTGTAGCTTCAACTGGCGCTGGATTGTTTGCTGGCACTGCTGCGTCTATTACGGTATACCCAATTGTGCCTGATTTTGAAAAATACCCAGAATATGGCCGAGATTTAACATATACTTTTGGCGAAATCGGTCTTGCAGGTCATTGGATTAAATTATTACTGCATTACGCGTTTATTTATAAAGCAAAATTAAAACCATTGTGGTTTGTGTTACCTGAATAGGAGGTAAAATGATAGAAGAAAGAAAACCTTATGAACAGGCTTTTTTTGCTTCAAAGCCCACCACTTTTACGAAATTCTTGAGGACTTGCGTAATTTGGCAATTGGTCAAATTTATTATTATCAATATTAAAATGACTTTAATGTTGCTAAAGTCCCATAATTAATTATGGGACTTTAGCAAATCGGTCCGATATTTATAGGAATTTTATTTTGTTTTTGTAAATTTGTAAAGGTTCCACAAAAACTCCATACCGATTGTTTATCGAACATTGCATTAGCTATAAACCAGAATGCACTAGAGTAATGACCACTTTGGCAGTATGATATCGAAGGTTTGTTTATATCTATATTTTCTTTTGTAAACAAATTTTCTATAGTCGTTTTTGGTTTTATAATCCAA
>JAVRLY010000042.1:0-11004 GCA_031960885.1 Desulfurella sp.
CTTTGTAAACGTCTAAATTTAGGTTTTCATGTATAACTAAGTCTTTATATGAGCTTTTTAAATTCCTAATTTTTATGATTATATCTTTAGCCATCTATAAACTACAGAAAAAATTGCATCAATAACGATAACACTAAATATGCTTTTTACAACGCTCTTTGTTACGTGAAAGCCTATGCTTTCTGTTTTTTTCTCAACTTTGAAGCCCTCGCTTGTGCCAATTAGAGCAATAACAACCCCAAATACTGGACCTTTAATAATGCCAGATAAAAATGATTTTATTGTAAGTACGCGACTTGCCCTATCTATAAATTCTAAATAGCCTACATTTAAAATTAGATTTGATATAATCATTCCACCAAAAATACCAACCATATCGGCAAAAACAATTAAAAGGGGCATCACAATAAAAAGCGATAGAATTCTTGGCAACACTAACAATGTATAGGCAGAAATCCCCATCGTATCTAGCGTATCAATTTCTTCTTGAACTTTCATTAAACCAATTGATGCCGTATAACTACTTGCGCTCCTTCCGGAAACGATAATTGCCACAATTAAGGGTCCAAGTTCTCTGACAATTGAGATGCTAACCAAATCAACTATGAAGATATTTGCACCAAATTGTCTAAGCTGGGCTGCAGACTGGTACGCAATTACAAGACCAATAAGAAAAGACAATACACCTACAATGCCAATTGCGCCTACGCCCATATTTTGTATGTCTTTTACAAAAATCCCAAACTCAAAATCTGAAAGTTTTGATATAAACTCTATAGTTGATTTGCCTAAAAAATTTAGGAAGCACACATAATCTTGAATCTTATTTTCTAAATAATTACTAAATCTTAACAGTAGGCTTTTCTTTTTAAGTGGCGGCAATGTAGATAAATGATTTTCAACTAGCTCAAGAACACTTTCTACTTTATTATTTGAGCCACACAAAATATTTTTATCAAAACTATTATGTATAAGCAAACCACCAAATGTGTCTATCTCATTAATGAGAGAAAAATCGACACGCTCAAAACCAACATAACTTTTAAGTCTTTTTTTAATAAATCTTACATTTTCTACTGTCCAATTGCCTTTTAATAAAAGCGTTTTATCTTGTAATTCAAAAAAATTGTGATTTTGGTCCATTTATTTATGCGCGCAGTTTGGGCATAATCCATAAAATATTGTAGAATGATAATTAACTTTGTAGCCTTTTGCATTTAGCTCTTCATCTAATTCTTTATTATAGGAAATATCTAAATCCAATACAGCTCCACAATTTGTGCATTTAAAATGATAATGAGGCTCTATTTTTGCATCATAGCGTAGAATATTTTTGTCGCTTTTAATCTCTATAATTTTTCCTTCTTCTGCTAAAATGCGCAAATTTCTGTAAACTGTTGCAATGGAAATTTTAGGATACTTTGGCTTTATTGAATAATAGAGCTCCTCAGGTGTTGGATGGTCATACCTTGAATTTAACTCTTCGTAAACCATGTTGCGTTGCTTGGTGTTCTTTCTCATGCTACCTCCTTTTAAGGACCTGGAATGTATAAATTTCCATACGGTCTTTTGCTTTTTGGTGTAATTTTTACAAACCCATCATTGATAATCTTATCACAATCAAAGTCAAAAATGCTACAAAATTTTTTAACATTTGCAATAATTTTTTCCATATCTTTATCGTCTGGTTGACTAATTAATACTTCATCAGAACACAGTGTTTCATCCACACTTTGTCTTATAAATATTGCACCGCCATGCATACCTGTGCCTACAAAATGCCCTGTTAGGCGTTTTTTATCTCTATTTAGGCCAAGTAATATTAATGTGCCACCTGCCATGTATTCGCCCATAAAGGCTCCTGCACAACCCCCTATAACTACTGTTGGGCTTGTATCTTCTTTGTAAGCTTTCATATGGATGCATGCCCTATAGCCTACATCGCCTTTTACAAAAATTGAGCCACCTCTCATACTATAGCCCAATACATCGCCAGCATTGCCATGTATAATGATTTCACCAGAGCTCATTGTGTTGCCTATGCCATCTTGTGCATCTTCATTAACAACGATGGTGGGCCCTTCCATAAATGCACCCAAATCATTCCCCGGGACACCATTGATAATGATTTCTACAGGCTTTGCGATTCCGCAACCTATGTAGTATTGACCATATACGCCATCAAGCATAACTTTGTCGTGATTTTCAACAAATATAGCGTTTCTAATTTGTTCATTCAAAGCTTTGTATTTAAGATTGTGTGCATCAATCCTCTTCATCTTCTACCCCATAATAAATATTATAAGCCTCATCAGTCAGTCTTGCAATAACTGGTTCACCCGCATCAGGCGAATGTATTTCTTCTACGTTTGGGCATACATACTTTATTGCAGCCTCTTCACTTGAAAAATAGTATGTGTTGTTTTTTTTGCCAACAACCAACGGTCTTAACTTAATTCTATCATTTAAAGCCATTATACCGCCTTTAAATGTTAATAAGATGGAAAATGGTCCATTAAGCAATGCCCTTCCATAAATGATTCTTAACGCTTTGTAAAGTTTTTTCTGCTCCTGTGGCATACTCTCAATTTCTTCCCAAAAAGGTGCACTGAATATTTTAGCTAACAGTTCAATTGGCACATGATGTTTTCTCACAATTAAATCTGATAAATATACAATTACCTCTGTATCAGTTTTTTGCGTACATTTATAACCGTGCATTTCTAAATATCGCTTATTTGCGCCGTATGAAGATATTTCTCCATTGTGAACCACAGTCCAATCAAGTAACCCAAATGGGTGTGCGCCACCCCACCAACCAGGCGTGTTAGTTGGAAAACGATTGTGGGCAGTCCAGCAAAATGCTTTGTAGCGCTCTATCCTAAAAAAATTTGCAATTTCATCGGGGTAGCCAATGCCTTTAAAAACGCCCATATTCTTACCGCTTGAAATAACAAACGCACCATTTATATTTTCGTTAATAAAAAACACGAGTTTATTGATAAATTCATCTGCATCTGTTTCGCTCATGTATTCACTTTCTGCTTTTGTACCTTGTGCTCTTGGCAATACAAAATACACAAAAAACATAGGTCGTTTTCTATTTTTCATGCCTCTTGTGGGTATTCCGCTGCGTTCTGCTACCATAACTCTTCGTTCCAAAAAGTCCTCGACAGCACGCTTTGATAAATCATCATCAATCATTAAATGCAAAGCATAGTAGTTTTTAAATTCCGGGTATATCCCATAGGCTGCATAGCCTGATCCCAAACCATTTCCTCTATCGCGCATTATATCAATTGCAGATATAACTACATTGCCATCAACAAGCTCTCCATTTGTTTGGAAAATACCAAATATACCACACCCAGACGAATCTTTTTGATCATCTAAAAATGAAACATATTGCTTGTTTTTTGATATATCAGCCATACTTACCTACCCTTTTAGTTTTCTATCAAGCCTTAATACTCTAAAAGCTTTATCAAAATACTTCCACCCAAAATCACTGTTTAAAAAAGCATCCTTAATCCATGAAACATCAAAACCTTTTTCTATCATCCAGTTGAACATACCGGCTTTTTCAACATTATTTACAAGAATTACGCCTATTAATTTGTTATCCCTAATAATAAATTTTCTATATTCACTATCTTTTTTAAATTCAAGCACGCAATCGTTGTCGCTTTCTACTATACCCATAGAAATAAAACCTACACGGCCAATTTCAATGGAGTTCATTGCAAATCCACCTTTGAATTTTGCTTGCCCCCCACACGCATTTAAGCCCGCTATGAAACCTTCTTTAGCAGCAAGCGGCAATATAGGAATAGGCCGTTTGATATTTAAAACAATATCATAAATACTTGCAACATCGCCACAAGCATAACAATCATCGTATGCTTTCATTGTGTCATCAACCACAATGCCTTTATCAATCAATATATTGCTATCAACAAATGATGTGTTTGGTGCTACACCGACACTTAATAAACACGCATCACATTGTATTTTTTTGTTGCTTGCTAAAACCACTTCTTTTACCTTTTTGTCTCCATTTAGCTGCACAACAGAATCGTTTAGTATAACTTCAACGCCAGCTTTTTTTAACTCTTGTTCAATAAGCAAAGCCCCATAATCATCAAGTGCTGGGAACAAAACCCTTTTTGCAAGCTCAACAAGCACGACTTTTTTACCTATTTTTGACAAATCATAAGCCATTTTTGTGCCAATGAGGCCAGCGCCTACTATAACAATACTATCTATATTGTCTAAATTTTCCTTTAATTTCTTTGCACCTTTAATATTTGTAAGCGTATGGACACCATCGAGGTCAATACCTGAAATATTTTTTGGTAATATAGCATTTGCACCACTTGCAATTATGAGCTTATCGTATTCTATGGTATGTGAGTTAGAAGACATAATTGTTTTATTTTTTGTATCTATAGAGTCAACCTTTTGTCCAAGTAAGATTTTAAAATTATTTTTTTCGTAAAAATCGCTTCTTCTGTAAAACATCCTTTCTTCTGACAGGCTTACTTCGCCAATAACCCAGTTTGGTAACAATGGTCTTGAGTAACATCTAGTTTGTTCATCTGAGATAATTAAAATTTCACCTTGCGTATCGTTTTGTCTTATTGCTGTAGCAGCATTAATGCCAGCTACTGAATTTCCTATTATTACGTACTTCATTTAGTTCCTCACAATTCCTCAAAAGTTAATGCTTCATTTGGGCAAGCTTCAACACATGCGGGTATGCTCCTATCTGGGCATAAGTCACATTTGATAGACAACCCCCACATATCATTTTTGCCTTGTTTTATAACGCCATATGGGCAAACCATTACGCACATCCAGCAACCTACACATGTGTTTGGGTTTACAACCACGTATCCTCTCTCATCTTTGTGCATTGAGCCATTTTGGCATGCAAAAATACATGGCGCATCATCACAATGCCTACACATTATAGAAGCAGAATATGGATAGTTTAGCTCAGCAGTACATCTAGATAAAACATTTTCTTTTTTAACTGCTTTTATAATATCTTTAGATTCAGAATGCTCAGTTTTGCAAGCTACTTCGCATAGATGACAGTATACGCAATTGTCTTCGTTTATTTTTACAAGTTTCATTTTCACTCTCCTGCGTGCAGTATGCCTAAAATTTCCATTTCTTTTTCATTTAAATCAAAACCCCTTAGGGCCAATCTATTGCCTTTTAGAGATTCTATTGAATTTATGCCCATTGCGCCAAGTGTTTCTTTTATTTCTAGGGCCCAAACATTAACTAAATTGACAAGTCTTTGCGCTGCAATGTTTGGGTTTTGGCGTTTTGACAAAAATGGGTCTTGAGTTGCTATACCCCATGCGCATTTACCAGTGTGACATTGCTGACACATTGTGCATCCAATTGCTATAAGTGTTGCAGTTCCGATATATACTGCATCAGCACCTAATGCTATTGCTTTTACTACATCCATTGAGTTTCTAATGCCACCTGAGGCCACAAGCGATATTTTACCCCTTAAACCTTCTTGCCTTAATCTATCGTCTACACTTGCAAGCGCAAGCTCTATAGGAAGGCCAATGTTGTCTCTAATTACTTGTGGAGAAGCGCCAGTGCCACCTTTAAAGCCATCAAGCACAATTACATCAGCTCCTGCTTGAGCTATACCGCTTGCAATTGCAGAAACATTATGCACGCATGCTATTTTTACAAAAACAGGTTTTTTATATTCCGTTGCTTCCTTGAGTGCAAATATGAGCTGTCTTAAATCCTCAATTGAGTAAATATCGTGATGAGGTGCTGGGCTTAGTGCGTCTGTACCTTTTGGTATCATACGCGTTTGAGCTATTGATGCCGTTACCTTTTCACCAGGTAAATGTCCGCCTATGCCAGGTTTTGCGCCTTGACCAATTTTAATTTCAATGGCGCTTGCTACATCTAAATATTCTTTATAAACACCAAAACGGCCACTTGCTACTTGTACGATAATATTGCCTTTAAATTTATAATGATCTTTGTGAAGGCCGCCTTCTCCTGAGTTGAAGTACGTGCCAAGCTCACAAGCGGCTCTAGCGATGGCTTCTATGACATTATAATTGAGCGCACCATAGCTCATGGCAGCAAACATAATTGGGAGTTCTAGTTCCAGCTGAGGAGATAAGACAGTTTTTAGCTTGTTATTTTCTATTTCTAAGCAGTCAACCTTTTTTCCTAAAAATGTCTTTAACTCCATAGGTTCTCTTAGTGGGTCAATAGATGGGTTTGTAACTTGAGAAGCATTGAGTAACATATGGTCCCAATATACAATATATGGCCTATCAGAGCCCATTGAAACAACTGGAGCACCGCCAAATGCAGCTCTCTTTTTTATGCCGACCACATTCCACTTGCCCCAGCTTTCATTAATGCGGTATGGACTTGTACGGTTTTCTATTGTTATGGCTTCTGTGGGACAAAATGCAGCACACCTGTTACAACCAACACACTTTGCATCCCAGTTCCAGATTTTATCTTCTTGTTCATCATAAAATGTTGAATCAAACGAGCACTGATCAACACATGCTTTGCACCTAATACACCTATCGGGGTCCCTTATAACATGGAAATCCGGTGGTGTATAAGTTTTAACATCTTTTATCCAGTTCACCTTTTTTACTCCTTCAAAAAATATTTTAGGTTTAAATTCATACAACAAAAAATAATTATTGTCAATAGCGAATAAGTATTAATCAAGCAAACGAAAATTATTTAAAGTTTTTTTAGTAGTATAGTTATGCGTCTGTTTATTGAATCTTGTGGTAGTGTGCCAGGCATTGGCCTTGTGTCGCCATATCCTACAACGCTACTGAATCGTTCAGATACTATGCCTTGACTTTCTAAAATTTTTCTTGCTTCATTTGCCCGTCCAATGGATAAATCCCAATTTGATGGACCATAAAGTGTGGGAGTATAATTTGCGTATCCTTCTATAACTATCTTATTTGGCAATGGTCTAATATTTGCGGCAATTACTTTTAATATCTCGATAGTGTAGGGCTCAGGCATTGTAGAACCATTTGCAAACATCGGTCTATCATTTTTGTCAAATAAAATAATATTCAAACCTTCTTCGTTAATTGAAAATTTTATCTGTGCGCCATATGGGGCAATTTCTTTATTTGATTTTAATGCTTCTTGAATTTTACCTAAAATAGATGTCATTTGATTTTGCATTTCATAAGGATTTGTATTATTTTTTGATTTAGCTGATTGATTATTTATAGCAATAGGTTTGTTTTCAGATGGCATTTGACTTATAACGAGTTGTTTTGAACCCATATCGAATACGCCTTTTGATGGGTTTAAACCACTTCCTTGTGAAACACTCACAGATTGCATAGGGTGCGTAAAGTAATACTCAATGATTTTTCTTTGTTGTTCGTTTGTTGCTGCAACAAGCCACATGACAAGAAAAAAAGCCATCATAGAAGTCATAAAATCGCCGTATGCGATTTCCCATACACTTGATTCTGGTACCTTTGGTTTTTTGCATTTTTTCTTGTGTACTAGGTTGGTATTATCTGCCATTAACGCCTCTCTTTGGCAAGTTTTTCAACTTCGTCAAATTCAGTGCGGTAAGTTGGTGCTATAGTTTGCCTTACAGATTCCATAGCAATAATTGGTGCATCACCTTTTGCAATTGAAATAATACCAATTTTAAGTGATTTTAAGTATCCTATAAAATCTTCGTTTTTCAACTCTTGTACAGTAGCCATAGGTCCAAATACCACATAACAAAGCAACAAACCCAAAAATGTGCCGGTGAGAGCACCTGCAACGTGGTGGCCTACCTCTAAAATAGAGCCGCCCAAAGCTCCCATTGTCAAAATAACGCCCATAACAGCAGCAACTATACCCATACCAGGCATACTTTCAGCAATCTTTGCAACCATTTTTGGAGCTAAAGATAGTTCTTTTTCTATAACTTCAATGTTTGAATCAAGCATTTCATCGAGTTTTTCTATCTCAATACCAGTTACGATATTTCTTATAGCGTCAACTACAAATTCTTTTGCTTCTTTATTTTTAAGCAAAAACGTATTAGACTGCATAATGGGACTTTCTTCTGGCTTATCAACAATGGCTTCAAGTGATAAAATCCCATCTTTCCTAACTTTAATAGACAAGTTGTAAATAAACAGCAATAATTCCAGATAAACTTTTTTACTTAGTTCATTTTTCTTTGCAAATCCAACTATGACTTTTATGGCATCTTTCATAATAGAAGGCGTTGTTGAAGCAACGAGTATACCGACACCGCCCCCAAATAGCACTATATATTCTGAGATCTGTATTAAAACAAGTGGTTTACCACCACCTAAAATAAAACCCGTTAAAATGGCAGCAATGGTAAGAATCACACCAATTACATTCATTAATACCTCTCACATTAATACAATCGGAATATAATTGAAAAAAATAAATTATTTTTGTCTTTTATCAATAACTCTTACCATTTTGCCTGGTGTTCTTTGTATGGTATTTTCTGGAACTATCTGTAATATGCAGTGAAAACCAAGCAAATCGTATAATGCATTTTCTAATCTATTTTTTGCTTCAGATGAAAAACCATTTGTTTTTTCCAAGATTATGGTAATCTCGTCTTTGCCTTTTGTATTTTCTAAAACTATTTGATAATAAAGTCCAATTGTTTCGTACTGAAGCAATATTTGTTCAATTTGCGATGGATAAAAATTAACGCCTTTAACTTTGAGCATATCGTCTGTTCGACCCTTTAGGCGTGAAACCCTAAGATGCGTCCTACCACAATCGCACTTATCTCTGGATATAATCTTTGTAATATCTTTTGTGCGATACCTTATTAAAGGCAAGCCTTCTTTTGTAAGTGTGGTTATAACAAGTTCTCCTTCTGTGCCATCATCAACCACTTTTTGGGTATTTGGGTCTATGATTTCTGCGATGTAGTGGTCTTCCCAAATATGTATGCCGCATTTGGCCTCGCAATCAATACCCATGCCTACACCGCCTGTTTCTGTCATACCAATGATATCGTAAGTATCAACATGCATTTGGTTTTCAATGCGTTTTCTAAGCTCATCAGACCATGTTTCTGCGCCTAAAATTGCGATACGCAAAGCAGTTTGCGAGAAATCAAAATTATTCTCTTTGGCAACCTCGATTAACCTTTGAGGATACGAGGCAATAGAACAAATTACGCTTGTTTGAAAGTCTTTAATGAATTTTAATTGCAAAAGTGTTCGACCAGCCCCCATAGGTATGATGAATGCACCAATCTTTTGGGCGCCAAAATGAAAACCAAAACCTCCGTTAAATAATCCAAACGACGGCATAATTTGTATTCTATCGCTTTTGCTAGCCCCAGCTGCAAAATAACAGCGTGCCATCATTTCTGCCCAGCTGTCAACATCGTTTTGTGTCATTGCATTTATCACAGGCGTGCCTGTTGTGCCAGAACTTGTGTGAATCCTCACAATTTTATCAGTAAATGTAATATGATTGAGCGGGTAGGCTGATCTTAGCTCATCTTTTGTCACAAAAGGTAAATGTTGTAAATCATCCAACGTTTTAATATCTTCTGGTTCAATGCCTTTATATTTTTCTTTCAAAATGGAATTAGAGTTTTTTATCAAGCGCAGTGTATTTTGTAAACGCTTTATTTGAAGTTTTTTAAGTTCTTCTTGTGGCATTGTTTCATAGTGATCATTGAATATCATTACTAAACCCCTTATCAAAAAAATCTTTATCGCCTTGATTAATTATATTAATCGCTTTTTTATAGTCAATATTGAGTTTTTTTACAAATTTGCCAAACATGTAAATGCAGTGTATTTTGTAAACGCTTTATTTGAAGTTTTTTAAGTTCTTCTTGTGGCATTGTTTCATAGTGATCATTGAATATCATTACTAAACCCCTTATCAAAAAAATCTTTATCGCCTTGATTAATTATATTAATCGCTTTTTTATAGTCAATATTGAGTTTTTTTACAAATTTGCCAAACATGTAAATATTGAGTTTTTTAGGATTTTTTGCAGTTACGTAATCTATTTCAGCGCTTGTAAGTTTTATAATATTTTGCGAGTAAGCTTTTGCTAATATTTCGTATTTATTGTTTAATAAAATGACCAAGTCTGCTTTATTGTAACCAATTACAGGGCTTTTGTAATCGCCAATTTTTAGATGGACTTCTACAAGACCGCCCTTTTTTGCCATACCATGAATCTCGCTTGATAGAATTTGCTCTTCCTCGTAAAACTTTGCAATAAGCCTTGATAGGTATAGCACACCCTCTCCGCCACTGCCTAACAAAACAATCTTCATGTTGCCACCACAATAGAGCCAAATGGGCAAGAGAAAATGCATTGTCCGCAATTAATGCATGTTTTTCTATCTATTTCAACCCTTTTAGTATGTGTATTAAATACCAAAGATGGGCACTCAAATTCAGCAATGCATAATTGACAGCCTTTGCACGAGCTATCCACGAAAACTTGCAAAAAAGGGTTTTGAGTTAAGCCTTCTTGTGTGTTTATGCACAGGTGTCTAAATATAACTACGGCAATTTCGTTTTTTTCTTCAATGTATTGCTTTGAAGCTTTAAGCACTTCAATGCTTTTTTGGTAATCGTATGGATCTGTAATGCTTATAAAACCTATATCTAAGCTTTCAATAATTCTTTCAATTTTAATAGGCTTTGCACTGTTATTTGATGAATCTGTAGGGCTAGATAGCGTTTTTTGATTGCCAGTCATTGCAACGGTTGAGTTGTCAAGTATTACAAGCAAAAAACTCGCTTTATTGTGAATTGCATCGATTAATGCGCTAAGGCCTGTGTGAAAAAATGTAGAATCGCCTATAATAGCGACAATGTGTTGCTTTTTGTTTGATAGTTTATATGATTTATCAAAACCAAACGCAAACGACACGCTTGCGCCCATACAATGAACAGTGTCGGTTACGCCTAAGTTAGCAC
>JAVRLY010000043.1:0-10925 GCA_031960885.1 Desulfurella sp.
AATCAAAGCTTTGGCAGCTTTGATTATTCAAAAAACTTCATCAGAATAGATTCTGGAGATATAAAGGGTTTTAAGACATTTATTTCTGGCTCTCTCACATATGGCAATAAATGGAAAGGCAGCGGCACATTTGTGCGCAAAAATGTGATGTTTGGCTTAACAAAGGATTTCAATAATGTGGTTGGTTTAAAATTATTTATGGGCTACAACAACGATTTTCACAATAACTACATGGGTTTAAACTATAACGATGCTTTAAATGTAAATAACAATTATGGTAAAGACTACAATAATAACCCAAACAGCCCACTCTATTACAATTACAATACAGTAAATACGAGGGATTATTATATCCTACCCACAATAAGCATAAATACTACAAATAACTCTACTTTAGAATTAAAGCCGTACTTTTGGTCAGTTAGAGGTGATAGTTACTATACGGCTAGCAACAATCAAAATGTTCAAAAGTTTTTGTATAACAGCAATATATTTGGTATTGTATCAAAATATAATTGGAATTTTGCAAAAGATTATAATCTAACTGTAGGCTACTGGTTTCACAAGCAACAAATGCCAGGACCACCGTATGCTATTGAAAATTATCAATTAAAAAATGGAGGTTTGGCATTTAATAAATGGGCTATCCTTGCAGACCATAACTATCACACTATAAACTCACCATTTATCAATTTAAATGGTAAAATTGGAAAACTCACATTCGATACAGGTTTAAAGTATCTAATGTATAAAACAGCTGCAATCAATGGTTACAATAGCGTGAATAATACAAATGTAGATCAAGCTCTAAGTTTGGCAACACCAAACCCAAAAGAACATGCAGATTCAAAAATATTTAGAGAGTATTTACCTTATATTGGTCTAAATTACCAATTAAGTGACAGTTTAAATATATATACAAACTATGGCAAAACTTTTGAAGCTCCAAATTTTAATTTATGGCCTTCATACGTTTCGTACTTGCAAACTGCAACACAAAATAACATTCCAACACAAAATTTACAATATTTTTGGGACAAATACTTCAATATTACTACAGCAAATAACTATGATATAGGCTTAAGGTATAATAGCGAACATTTATTTTTTTATCCAACACTGTTTTATAGCAGAGTAAACAATATCGGAACTTATGTATTTGTTAAAAATGGTCCTCAAAGCTTTACCCCACTGCCAATAAACAATGCTACAGCAACTTCCTTTGGACTTGAGATATCTGCTGGATATACACCTGTTAAAGACTTATTGCTATTTGTCTCTTATAGTTACAATAGATTTTATTATACGCAAAATATCTTATACAACGACCAGATTTTTGATATTAAAGGTCAACAAGTCGTAAATGTTCCTAAAAATATTGTAAAATGTGGCATAACATATAAAAGTGACGGTTTTTCAGTTACTCCATACATTAGCTATATTGGCAGACGCTACGGTCAAATAGCGCCTTTTACACAAGAAGTTCCATCTGTTACTTTGGTAAATTTAAATTTAGATTATGTTTTAAAGAAAATCTGGCAATTTAAAGAAGTGGATTTCAGTTTAAATTTTACTAATTTACTAAACAAGCGATATATTAGTGTTATTAACTCGCCTAACTCAAATTTTGCCATGTTTAACCAAACTACATACCAAGTTGGTGCACCATTTACTGTAGTTGGCAGTGTATCAATTAAATTTTAATGATTAGCTAGTAATTTCACTGTACAAATTGTAGACAAGCAATTGCTTTAGCGCTATTGCTTGTCTACATAGTAACTTTACAACACAATTAAAAGAGCATTTTAAAGTATAATTTTAACACCTAATACATCTAGGAATTTTCTTATCCACTCGGGGTGAGCTGGCCACGCTGGTGCTGTTGTTAAGTTTCTATCAACATAAGCATTTGAAAACGTTTCATTGGGTTCAAGCCATTTTCCACCCGCTTTTATAATATCTGGCTTTAATGCAGGATATGCTGTTAGTTCATAGCCACTTACAGCATCCGCTGCAACCAAGATTTGTGGACCGTGACAAATAGCAGCAATAGGTTTTTTGTTTTCATAAAAATGCCTTACAATACTAATTACTTTATCATTTAGCCTTATATATTCTGGTGCTCTTCCGCCTGGCAACACAATAGCCTCAAATTCTTCTGGTTTGATACTTTCGAATGTATAGTTTAACATAAAATTATGACCGCGTTTTTCAGAGTATGTTTGATCACCTTCAAAATCGTGTATAGCAGTTCGCACAAAATCTCCTGCTTTTTTATTAGGACAAACAGCATAAGTTTCAAACCCTAGCATTTGGAGCATTTGAAAAGGCACCATTACTTCATAATCTTCCACATAATCTCCAACAAGCAACAGAATTTTTCTTGCCAAAGCCCACCTCCTTTTTCAGGAAAATAACTCACTTTTTACAACTTTCAAGACATACTTTGTTCTACAGCAAAAGCTATATCAAGCACAGCTACATCTTCTCTTGATGCGTCTTTTACTCCATCATCAAACATAATCATACAAAATGGACATGCTGTAATAATATTTTGTGCATTTGTGTTGAGGGCTTGCGTTGTTCTTACTTTATTCATACGCTCTCCTTCTTCTTCAAGCCACATCATTCCACCGCCAGCACCACAACAAAAGCTATTGCAATGGGAATTTTTCATTTCATGAATGCTTAAACCTGCCTCAGACAAAATTTGTCTTGGTTGATCATATATATTTGAATGCCTACCCAAATAACAAGAATCATGAAACGTAGCACTCTGGTTTAATTTATTTGTTAGCTTTATCCTGCCTTCTTTTATAAGCTGTAAAATAAACTGACTGTGGTGCAAAACCTCAAACTCACCACCTAATTTAGGGTACTCATTTTTAAGCGTATAGTAACCATGTGGACATGCTGTAACGATCTTTTTTACATTGTAAGCTTTAAAAGTTTCTATGTTTTCTTGAGCTAAATTGTAGAATAAATACTCATTACCAAGCCGTCTAGCGTTATCACCACAGCATTTTTCCTTTTTACCTAATACAGCAAATTTTACATTGGCTTTTCTAAGCACATTTACAAAACTTCTTGCAATTTTTTTGCTTCTATCATCAAATGAACTAGCACACCCTACAAAGTAAAGAATTTCTGCATCTGGTTCTTCATCAATAGTTTTAACATCAAGTCCTTTTGCCCAATCTAGTCTATAATCAGCATTAATACCCCACGGATTAGAATTTGTCTCAATGTTATTAAAAATCGGCACAAGTTTTTCTGGAAATTCTCCTTTAGTTAGCACAGCATAGCGTTTTAAATCCACCATATCTCTTATGTGTTCATTATTAACAGGACATACATTTTGGCACGCACCACATGTCGTGCACTGCCATAAAGCCTTATCTGGTATTGTATAGCCATACTCAAAGTAGCCATTTGTGTTTTCACTTGGTAGCTCATTTGTAACAAGCGGTGTAAGCTCATTTTTATTTAATAGATTATGTGCATTATGAAAAAGGTTTTCTTTTATAGAGAGAATAATTTCTCTTGGCACAAGCACTTTACCTGTATTTGCAGCTGGACATACTTGAGCACATCTACCGCATTCTGTGCAAGCATAACCATCAAGCAATTGCTTCCATGTAAGTTCATTAACATTTTGTACACCAAAACTTTCTGCATTTTCATCTTCAAAGTTCAAATCTCTCAAAGCCATAGAAGGACCTAAATTTGCAAAGTAATTATTCGGTATACCAGCTAAAATATGCAAATGCTTAGAGTTTGGTATAAAATCCAAAAAGCTTAACAAAATAATCATATGTATCCAAAAAGCAACCTTGTAGGCTACTTCATTGTAAGTATGAATATTGAGCAACTTATACACAATAGCAGCAAAGGGCTCATAAGGATTTAGTGAGCCTTCTTTTGCCATATCAAGTGCTGACATATAAAAAAGTGTAAGCACAATGATAGTGATAAAAATAAGTATTAAATATGCGCTAAAATGGTAGTTAAGTTTTTTTGGGTGCCAAATAAACCTTCTAGACAATGACATTGCAATGGCAACAAGCACCAAAAAAGCAAATACATCCTCTAAAAAAAGATACACTGGGTACAGTGGCCCCAAAAAACTAAAACTAAACGATGGTGCAAAACCTTTAATGATAAGCTCTATTTCCCCAAACAGCAACACTACAAAACCAAAAAAAATAAGAGCATGCATAATGCCAGCGTAATTGATATCCTTGTCATTTATTTTAAAATGGCACATTTGCAACAGACCATTTTTTATAGCACTATTTATGCGCTTTAGAGGATCGCAAAAACGATTTTCTGGCTGTCCAAATTTAAGCAACAAATATAGGTACCTTACTCTGTAAAAAAAATAAATTAAACTTACTAACAGTACAATACCAAAAATTAAAGCTTGCACTTTACCTCCTTAAATTTTACATATTTCTTCTATACTTTCCGCCAACTTCAAACAGTGCATTTGTGATTTGTCCAAGAGAGGCATATTTCACTGTTTCCATTAATTCAGCAAATATATTGCCATTGTTTTGTGCTACATATTTTAGTTTATCAAGGCACTGCTTTGAAAATGCTTCATTGCGTTTTTGAAAAGCTATTAAATTGTTTAATTGCCATTTTTTTTCTTCTTCTGTTGACCTTGAAAGTTCAATCTTATCTTCTTGTATGTACTTGTCATTGACAAATGTGTTTACACCAATGATGGGCAACTCGCCTGTGTTTTTTAATCGTTCGTAATATAATGATTCTTCCTGTATTTTGTTTCTTTGATACCTAGATTCCATAGCCCCAAGCACACCGCCCCTTTTCGACAATCTTTCAAATTCATTTAGCACTTCTTCTTCAACTAAATCTGTGAGCTCTTCTATAATATAACAACCTTGAAGTGGGTTTTCGTTTTTCGCCATACCAAATTCACTGTTTATGATCATTTGTATAGCCAAAGCCCTTCTAACGGACTCTTCTGTAGGCGTAGTGATGGCTTCATCATAAGCATTTGTATGAAGCGAGTTGCAGTTATCATAAATAGCAGTTAAAGCTTGAAGCGTGGTTCTTATATCATTAAATGCTATTTCCATAGCATGAAGTGATCTACCTGATGTTTGAATATGATACTTTAGTTTCTGACTGCGCTCGTTGGCAAGATACTTGTTTTTCATTGCAATTGCCCAAATACGGCGTGCTACACGACCTATTACGGAGTATTCTATATCAAGTCCATTTGAAAAAAAGAATGATAAATTTGGCGCAAAATCATCAACCTTCATGCCACGAGACAAATAATACTCTACATAAGTAAACCCATTAGCCAATGTAAATGCAAGTTGCGTTATAGGGTTTGCACCAGCTTCTGCTATGTGGTAACCAGATATTGAAACAGAATAATAGTTCTTCACAGACATATCAATAAAGTATTGCTGTATATCGCCCATTAATTTAAGTGAAAAATCCGTAGAAAACAAACACGTATTTTGCGCTTGGTCTTCTTTTAATATATCTGCTTGGACCGTTCCACGCACTACATTGAGCGTGTATTTTTTTATCTCTTCATAGGTTGATTTATCTACCACTAAATCACCACTTATACCAAGCAAACCTAAGCCTAAATGTTCTTCATCTGAAACATTAACACCAAAATTTTTATTATAGACAGGACAATCTACATTGAGTTTTTTGTAGTAATCTTTAATTTTATCTTGTGCATACCCCCATTTGCTATTTTCTTTTAAGTATTTTTCAACTTGCTGATCAATTGCGGCATTAAAAAACATTGCAAGCATCATAGGCGCTGGACCATTTATTGTCATAGAAACAGATGTATTGGGATTACACAAATCAAAACCGCTGTAGAGTTTTTTTGCATCATCAACGGTTGCAATTGATACGCCAGCATTTCCAATTTTGCCATAAATATCTGGTCTTATATCTGGATCTTGCCCATATAGTGTAATAGAATCAAAAGCAGTTGAGAGCCTACTAAAAGGTTGACCCGCAGAGAGATAGTGAAATCTTTTATTTGTTCGCTCTGGTGTGCCTTCGCCAGCAAACATCCTTGTTGGTTTTTCATCTTGCCTCTTAAGAGGAAATACGCCTGCTGTAAATGGAAATTTACCAGGCACATTTTCTAGTAGTTGAAACTTTACAATTTCACCATAATCATTAGTTTTTGGCAAAGATATTTTTGGTATTTTGTTGCCTGATAAAGTCTTTGTTGTAAGCTCATACTTGATTTCTCTATCTCTAATTTTTGAAACAAGGAAATCTTTCTTATACATTTCTTTTAAACTATTCCAATTTTCTATAAGTCTTATAGTTTGTGTTTCAAGTTTTGCATGTATCTGCTTAATTTCTTCAGTTATTACATTAAGAGCTTTTTCTAAACTCTCCCTTCTTGCATGTTCGTCAACTTTAGAATCCTCAAAATCTGATTCTTCATTTGCATCAATTGATGAATTTAGCTGAGATTGCAAAATTTTTTTTGTCTCTTCAAACACATATAAATTAGAAGCTAGTTTGATTTGTTCATTTGCTTTGCTTTTATATTCTCTAATGTTAGAAACAATCTCACTTAAATATCTAAAACGGTGGGGTGGTATTAAAAAATTTACTGAAATATCGCTTATGGGTTCAAAAACTTTTTCATTTTCAATGTTGACCAATTGCATTAATTTGTAGAAAAGATAGTTTGTGCCCGGATCGTTGAAATTTGAAGCTACTGTATGATATACGGGCATTTCTTCTAGTTTTTTATCAAATAGTTTGTGGTTGCGCATGTATTGTTTTCTTACTTCATATAAGGCATCTTCTGCATTTTCTTTATCATACTTATTTATAACTACAACGTCGGCGTAATCAAGCATATTAATCTTTTCAAGCTGCAATGCTGCACCATACTCTGGTGTCATTACATATACATTGAAGTCAGCAATATCAATCACAGCTATATCGCTTTGGCCAATTCCAGCAGTTTCTAATATTACCAAATCAAAACCACACATTTTGTATAAATCTATAACCTTTTGTGTAGCCTTTGATATAGACATATTTGAACTTCTAGTTGCCATAGAGCGCATATAAGCATTTTTATGCGGTAGAGAATTCATCCTAATCCTATCACCAAGTAAAGCGCCTTTGCTTTTCTTTGTAGGATCAACAGCTAGCACACCAATTTTTTTATCTTGGTAGTGATTTATAAATCGTCTAATCAACTCATCAATCAAAGACGATTTTCCAGCACCACCAGAACCGCTAAAACCAAGCACTGGCGTACTCTTAGAAAGCTTCTGGAAATACTTCTGAAATATTTCTTCATGATATGACAACCATCTATCTTCTGTGATAAGTTTTTCAATCAAGCTTATGGCTTTTGGCAGAGTTTTGGGCAGTTCGCTCAAATATTCTTCAAATTTTTCTTCATCGTATGGTAAAAAATCGCTTTTTTCAAGCATAAAATCTACCATTCCTTCTAAGCCCATCTGCATACCATCTTGAGGTGAAAAAATTTTGCAAATACCGTAGTCTTGTAATTCTTTAATCTCGGAAGGGACAATAACGCCCCCTCCGCCGCCAAAAATATTGATGTATTCAGATTTATTTTCCTTTAACAAGTCATACATATATTTGAAAAATTCAATATGACCCCCTTGATATGATGTCACTGCAATAGCGTTTGCATCTTCTTCAAGTGCAGTTTGAATGATTTCATAAGCGCTGCGGTTATGGCCCAAATGAATAACTTCAGCACCTGAATCTTGCATTATTCTTCTAAAAATATTAATAGATGCATCATGGCCATCAAAAAGGCTAGTTGCTGTGACAACCCTAATGTTATTTTTGGCCAAATACATAAAATCCTCCTTATTTAGGTTATTTTAAACTCCCATGCGCAATGGTATCCAGCGCTACTAATATCATCTGGAGGACATTTAATTACATTTGTTTGTATCCGCTCGTCAATGGTTTTTGCAAAGTAACCATACTCTATAATTCCTACACTTTTGCATGGAAAAAATGGTAGTTTTTTTCTATGTCTTGCTGCTTGAACCCTACAGGTAGTCATTTTCAAAATTAATGTATTGTCATTTGGTCTTTCTATAACTTGTTCATTAATACGTCTATACATCCTAAAATTCAAGGCTTTTTCGAGGCCATCCAAACCACTATTTTTGGGTAGGCTTAACCTTTCCATTATCCTTTTTGCTTCAATTACAGTAAAATCCTTCCAAGCCTCTTCATCAAGCTTTATAGCTGCATCAATACCAAAATGCTTTTCCACAGCTTGAAACCATAAACCATCGTGAGCAAGCCAGTTTTTTGCTTCATCTTCTATTACTTTTATTAACTCTTCTTTGCTTAAAACATCCAATTCTGGATATATTGACATAAACACCCCTATTTCAATAACATTTTAGATATTACTATCCTTTGCACTTCATTAGTCCCTTCATATATTTCTGTAATCTTTGCATCTCTATACATGCGCTCTATTTCATATTCTGCAATATAACCATATCCGCCATGTATCTGCAGTGCTTCTTTGGTTACATATGTTGCAGTTTCTGAAGCGTAAGCTTTTGCCATAGAAGATTTAATTATTAAATCATTGTAGCTCGCACCATTTTCTAGGTTGTCTTTTATCCATGCGGACTCGTACACAAGCAATTTAGCTGCTTCAATTCGCATTGCCATGTCAGCCAATTTAAACTGTATAGCTTGAAATTCGCTCAATGTCTTACCAAATTGTTTGCGCTCCTTTGCATACTCAAGTGCCCTTTCATATGCACCTTCTGCGATTCCAAGCGCCTGTGCGGCTATACCAATTCTACCGCCATCCAAGCAATCCATTGCAATTTTAAAGCCTTCACCTTCTTTACCAAGCAAGTTTTCTTTTGGTACCTTAACATTTTCTAAAGTAAAAACAGATGTGTATGTGCCCCTTATACCCATTTTATCTTCATTTCTTAAAAGTTCTATGCCTTCTGATTTTAAATCCAGTATAAATGCATTTATTCCCTTATGGCGCAGCGTCTTGTCATAAGTTGCAATTAATATACCATAGTCTCTATAACCACCATTTGTTACAAATATCTTGTTTCCATTTGCTATATAATAGTCACCATCTTTTTTTACAGTTGTCGAAACGTTTGCTGCATCTGAGCCTGCTTCTGGTTCTGTTAACAAAATACAACCAATCTTTTGCCCACTTGCAAGTGGCGTTAAATATTTTTCTTTTTGCTCTTTAGTGCCAAATTCATATATAGGGTTTGCACAAAGTGAAGTATGGGCGCTTATTAAAACGCCTGTTGATGCGCATACTTTTGAAATTTCTTCTACTGTTATTGCATAAGATAAAAACGATAGACCAGCTCCGCCGTATTCTTGAGGTATATAAACACCCAAAAGCCCTAACTCACTTAATCCTTTTATAATAGAATCAGGTATCTTGTGATTTTTATCAATATCTTGCGCTATAGGTTTTAATTCTTTTTGTGCAAAACTTCTAACGGTATCTTGAACCATTTTTTCTTCATCTGTTAATTGAAAATTCATATTACCCTCCTGTATAATTTGGTTTTCTTTTTTCTACAAATGCACTTAAGCCTTCTTTAGCATCGTTGCTTGAAAATACTACGCCAAATAAACTTGCTTCATACTTCAAACCGTCTTCTTTTGATAAATTAAATCCATCTACTATGGCTTTCTTTGCAAGCGCTACAGCTAGAGGACCATTTTTTTGTATTTGGCTTGATAATGCTTCTGCTGCAGAAATAAGTTCTTGTTTGCTTTGATAAATTTCACTTACTATACCAAGCTCTTTTGCTTTGGCAGCATCTATCATCTTTGCGCTAAAAATTAGCTCTTTTGCTAGAGATTTTCCAACAAGGCGCGATAAGTTTTGCGTACCGCCAAAGCCTGGTATTATGCCAAGACCAACTTCTGGAAAACCTAACTTAGCATTTGCACTTGCAAGTATGATATCGCATGAGAGTGCAACTTCAAAACCACCACCTAAAGCAAACCCATTTACACAAGCAATATAGACTTTGCTTGACGTTTCCATTAAGTTAAGCGTTTGCTGACCAACTCTTGCAAACTCAAGTGCTTCATGGGGCATTAGCTTTTGCATGTATTCAATATCAGCACCTGCTACAAACGCTTTCTCACCTGAACCACTCACTATTACACATCTTACGTTTTTATCACTTTCTATTTTTAATAATAATTCTTTTAGCTCAAGTATTGTCTCGATATTTAAAGCATTGAGTTTGTCTGGCCTATTTATTGTTAAATAGCCTGTGCCACCCTTTGATTCAAACAACACATTCATACAAGCCTCCTATTTTTTCTCGTATTTGTAAAAACCCCTACCGCTTTTTCTTCCCAAAAAACCCGCTTCTACCATTTTAACAAGCAGCGGGCATGGTCTGTACTTTGAATCCTTAAAGCCTTCATATAGCACATTCTGTATTGCAAGCACAGTATCTAGGCCAATAAAATCTGCTAGCGTCAATGGTCCCATTGGCTGGTTTGTGCCTAGTTTCATGCCTTTATCTATGTCTTCGGCTGAAGCTATGCCTTCGTAGTAAGCATATATTGCTTCATTGATCATGGGTATTAGAATGCGGTTTACAATAAAGCCTGGATAATCTTTGGACAATACTGGGTTTTTGCCTACTGACTTTGCTAAATCAAGCACTGTGTTGTAGGTTTCTTCGCTTGTTGCAATCCCTTTTATTACTTCTACAAGCTCCATTACGGGCACTGGGTTCATAAAATGCATACCAATTACTTTGTCTGGCCTTTTGGTTTGAAAACCAAGCTTCGTTATTGATATAGAAGAAGTGTTTGAAGCAATGATAGAGCCCTCTTTTACAATAGAATCAAGTTTTGAAAAAAGC
>JAVRLY010000044.1:0-10747 GCA_031960885.1 Desulfurella sp.
CTGATGTCCATACTTGGTTTGGTTGTTCAAGTTCGATATTTTTTAGCAGATATGGGTACACTTTGTTTTGGCTATTTGCTACTACTGAATTTTTATCTAATTCGTCTGACTTAAAAATATTATTGAGATGTTTGGTTATACCT
Organism: Desulfurella sp.; assembly: GCA_031960885.1. GTDB lineage: Bacteria > Campylobacterota_A > Desulfurellia > Desulfurellales > Desulfurellaceae > Desulfurella. The sequence goes on from JAVRLY010000044.1 coordinate 144, forward strand.
GGCCTTTGAGTATCAAAAAGCGCAGCGATCTGATTTTGTCTTTTTTTGTTCAAATATCGATTTGTTTAGCGTGTTTTCACTTAATTCCTACAAATACTACAAGTATTAACTTTAGTTAGTTATTGTAGCCCTATTCTTTGTAGTTAATGCTATGTTTATTGGTACTACGCTTAGTATTGCAAAGAGCTTATGTTGTGACAAAATCAGATGCACAATCAAAAAAATCGACATTTTAATTTTGTTCAAGAGTTGCATATTAGATACATTAAAAAAACTAAAATTTACTAATTATGCAATAATGTTCATCAGGCTTGAATTACCAGCTTGATTTTCTTGATTGCTATAGCCACTTTCCATATTTTGCATATATTGTGAAATCAAGTTCTGTATAGATGCCAATAATTGATTAGCAGAATCAGAACTTGTGCTTGATGAATTACTAGTAGACGTATTTTGCGCTGTGGTGCTTGAAGAAGAATCTGAGTTGTTGAGTGCTTGCAAAAGCGCTTCTATGCCACCACCTCCGCCGCCGTGATGATGCCCATGATGGGCGTGCATCGATTGCTGAAGGCTTTGAATGTTTGAATAATCAGATTGAGCCTGTGTCAAGTTGCCAGACTGTAAATCTGCACCCAGCTGAGCAAAGTCAGTTTGCATTTGAGAAAAATTATTTTGCGTTTGCTGATTTTGATTTTGCTGGTTATAAAGAGCGTTTGTGTAAAAATTTGATCCAGAAATGCCTGAGATAGACATTATAACCTCCTTGCCATTTCAATGCCATCTAATATGCAACTCTCACTAAAGTAATATAGCAAAAATTGTTCTTTGCAATTTTAGTTTTATTTATATATTATTTACAATTTATTTATATTCTATTAACAATAGCTGTATATGTTATATTCTAGAAGTTTTATTAGGAGGTTTTTATGTTTTATTTTTCAAATTTACATGTCAATTTAAAAAAACTAATGCGCATAAGTATCGCATTGGCTCAAATGTTAATTTTTACAGGTATGCTTTTGCCTGTAAAGTCTTTTGCAGGTTTAGAAATCAATGTAATCACAACGCCTTACTATCCCCCTCCTACTTTTGTGTTTGTGCCACAAATGCAAGCATATGTCGCTGAAAACTCTCCATTTCCTGTCTTTTATGCCACAGGCGGCTATTACCTTTTTAGAGACAATGTTTGGTATATTGGCCCATCATACAACGGCCCCTGGCAATACGCTAGAGTAATACCAATGCAATTGAGAAGATTCCATGCAAAGCAATGGCACTATTGGCAAGAAAAGGCGCATGAATATCATAGAAGGCCCAATTGGAACTATTTTAGGCCAAACATTGTTGAACACAGAAAACCCATAGAACACAATCAATACCCCAATAACCATCAGAACTATCAAAATAATCAATACAATAATGGCTATCAGCACTATCAAAATAATCAATACAATAATGGCTATAACAACAATGATCACTACCACCAATATAGATAAAAAACATATAGGCGGTAATGTCTATGTTCGTTGAGAAATCTTTAATTTATCCTACTATTTACTTATTAGAAGCTACAACAACTATAGTAGTGACAAAAAATCTCAACGAACATATATTGGATAATCTTTTAAATTCTTACAAAAAATACTTTGCAGTCTTAGCTGTTTTTTTAACAGCAAGCCCAATGTATTGGATAGCTTATATATTTCCAAGGGATAATAATTTATGGGTATTTGGAGGCTATGATAATGCTTTTGAGGGTAACGCTAAATATTTGTTTATTTATGTGAATACGCAGATGAAAAGCATAAAAGCCGTATGGATAGCAAAAGATAAAAGTATTGTAAGCACAATTAAGCATCTTGGATTTAAATCATATCAAAAAAATAGCGTTTTTTCATTCTTTTATACTCTAAGAGCTGGCGTTTATTTATACAATGATACATATCAAAATATCAATATCTGGAATTCAAGTGGCGCAGTGAGATTTAATCTGTGGCATGGCATACCGCTAAAAAAAATTGGCTATGATATAGAAAACAAAGACGTAATATACCACGATGGTTGCGTGAAAAAGAGAGTATTTAATATTAATCTTTACAAAAGAAGCGATTATGTATTATCTACATCGCCATTTGTGTCTGATATTTTCTCAAGCGCTTTTTTGTTGTCTAAAGAAAACGTTTTAAACTTTGGTTATCCTCGAAATGTTCTTTTTTCGAAGCCCAAACATGAAATTTTATCGTTTATAGAAACCTATGAGCCTCAAAAAACAAAAGAGTTAGTAAAAAAACTCAATAATTATGATAAAGTTTTAATTTATATGCCCACATGGAGAGATAATGGTTTAGATTTTATTAAAGCCTCCGGCATAGATTTTGAATCGCTTGATGCTGTTTTGGTTAAAAACAATTTTCTTCTTTTGTTAAAATTGCACCATCATACTAAAATTCAATTTGAATCTTTTAATCTAAACAATATCGCATTATTGGACAATAGCTTAGACGTTTATCCTATATTGCCTTTTACTGACATATTGATAACGGATTACTCTTCTGTATATTTCGATTATTTATTGCTTAACAAAGAAATACTGTTTTTTTGTTTTGATTTAGATGATTATCTTTGTAATAATAGAAAAATGTATTTTGATTATAACACATTTACGCCGGGTAAAAAAATATACAATTTTATTGAATTGCTGAAATTTTTGCAGAACAAAGAAAATATTGAAAATCTTAATTATTCTTTACAAAGAGATGAGATATTAAAAAAAATCTGGTCAAATAATAATAACGAAAAATCGTTGCAAGAGATTACTCGTTTTGTAAAGATTATATCAAAGCTCAAGGATTAAATTGCTAAAATTATTTCTTTTTATAGGGAAAAATAATCTATCAATCTTTAGCCACTATAAAATAATTTTTAATTATTGGGCTAATATTGTTTACAGCATAGACCTTGGCTTGCTCTTGGGAATCAAAAACACCAATTCTCACTCTAAAATATGTCACTTTACCCGTATAAAAACTACTTATATATACATCCGGAAACTTTTGAGAAAGATAATTTCTGTAATCAAATGCATTTTTAAAGTCAGTAAAGGCACCTACTTGTATAGTGAATCTTTCATTTGCCGCAAGTAAATAGTAATTCGGTGACACGACAGTAATTTTTACAGGAGCAATTCCAGAATTTATCATACCAATTTGTTTAGCAGCTTCATATGACAAATCTATAATGCGACCTGAAACAAATGGACCTCTATCATTAATTTTTACAATAGTTGATAGGTTATTATTTAAATTCGTAACTTTTGCATAAATGTTTAATGGCAATGTTCTACTTGCTGCTGTAAGTTTGTACATATCAAAAATTTCGCCACTTGCTGTTAGTTGACCTTGAAAATTGGGCCCATACCAAGAAGCTAAGCCTTCTTCTGTGTAGCCAACATTTACTGATTTTAGCGGTTGGGGTGTTCTTGAGCTAATAAATGGTACATATGAACAACTTTGCATATAAAAACTAACCAACACAAGAATAAATAATAATATCTTTTTCATATACTACTTTTAATTAAGGTTTCGATTTCTTCAAAACTTTTATGTGGGCTAATCTCATTAAAAACTTTAATATTAACAACTTGTTGTTCTCTTATCGTAATGCTTTTAGGTGGCATAACATTTTCACTACCTTCAATTCTAACTGGTATTATAGGCAGTTTAAGTTTTTTTGCAAAATATATACCACCGCTTTTAAAATCGAGTGTATGTTTTCTTGTTCCATAAGGAAATATTGCAAAAACCACATTGTCTTTTTTTTCTCTTAATAGTTTTCTAATAATCAAAGCGCTTTTTATAACAGAATTTCTATCAATACTTAAAGCATTTGTTTTTTTTAACATATACCCAAAAATAGGGATTTTAAACAGTTCTTTCTTTGCAAACCAAATAATTTTGCTGTTTTGAAAGCAATACTCAATGCAAAAAATATCAAAATAACTCTTATGTGTAGACATGATAACACAATTTTTCAATTCTTTGTCAACATCTTTATTTACTATAACTCTAGCCTTGCAAATATCAATAACTTTTTTTGAAAGTCGTTTTAATGCAATTTTAGTGTCTTTTTCAGTTAGATAATAAAAAAGCATATAAAATATAATTTTAAACCATTTTATTAGACTAAACATTTATTTTTACAATAAAAACAGTCTTTTTCGCATTTAATACAGTTATTTTTCCATTTAAAGCTTCAATAGCTTGTTTAACAATAAAAAGTCCAAGCCCTACACCAGATTGTTTTTCAGAAAAAAAAGGTTCGAAAATTAATTCAGTATTACTTAAAGCACACCCATCGTCTTTTACAATAATTATCAATGTATTTTTAAATTTAGAAATTATCAAATCAACAGTGCTATTGGCTGCTTCTATAGCATTAGTTATTAAATTCGTAACAATGCTTCTAAGTAAGTTTCTATCTGATATTACAGTTAATGTATTAATATTTTTTCTAAGAAAAACATTGTAAGAAATCAATTTGTTTGCAATTTCTTTATCTATTTGACTTATAAGCTCATCCAGTTTAATTGACTCTTTTTTGGCAATAACCTTTCTACCAATAAGTAGTGTATTTGTTACAATCTCGTCTATGCGTTGAATATTTGTATTGATATTTTTAATAATCTCTTGCTTATCTGGTGTATTTTCATCTTCCAATAGAGAAACAAATAATTGAATGCTTGCTAGCGGGTTTCTAATATCATGAGCAATACTTGCAGCCATCTGACCCAATGTAGCAAGTTTTTCTCTTTGTTTATTCTCAAGCTTAAGAGCTTCTAGTTTTGTTATATCTTCAAACACCAATACTGCTCCAATTATATTAGTTTTATCAAAAACGCACGAAGCATTAATTTTCAACTTTATTCGTTTGCTCGTGGTCAAGTTCTCATGTACATCATGTTGATTGCAATAATTTAGTACTTCATCTATAGTTTTAGCATCAATATTAAATAAATCTTGCAGTTTTTTACCTTCATAATTATCAACATTTAAAATCTTTTTTGCGGCTGGATTTAGTAAAGTCACATTCATATTGGTATCTATCGTGCATACGCCATTTGTTATGCTATTCAAAATGTTTTCCAAATATTTTCTATTGTTCTCAAGCTTATCTTCTAAATATTGTATTTTTTGTTTTAGTAATTCATGCGATTTTTCCAAATTTTGAGTTGTTTCTATTAATTTTTCAAATATATATTCTAAGTTTTCTAAGTTTTTATTCATTGCAATAAAATCTTTAGTTTTTTTGCTAAACTTGAATCAGGGTAATTGAGCTCTAAAATGGATAATGTTTTTTTAGCTTGCGAATTCTGACCCATGTTAATGTAACACATTGTTTCATAAAAAAGTGCTTGTTCGTTATATTTTCTATAGTTTTCTACTTGCTTGAAATTTTTTAGGGCATTTTCATAATCTTTTTTATTAAAATAATATAAGCCATTCAAAAACTGGCTTTCAATAAAAAACGGCCCTTTAAAATTTTTGTTATCTATTGGTTTTGCTTGCGTATTTTGTTCAATGTTGATTTTTGCAATTTGCAATTGTGCATATTCTCTTAAGAGCTCTGAGTTTGATTTTAAGCATTGTTCAAAAAAAGATTTTGATTTATTTAAATCGCCATTTATATACGATAGTCTTGCAAAAATCATGTTTAAATAATCTTTATCTTTAATGGAATTTAAGCTTGACATAGCTTCTTTGAGATTGCCTTTTTGTATATCAGCATTAGCCTTTATAATTTTATAACATTCAGAAGTGTTTTCACAAGACTCAAAAGCATATTTGTACTGTTCAAGAAACATAAAACCCTTCGCTAAATCGCATGAATTTAAATTTAATTTTAGACTTTTGGCCAACTTTAGTGCATTAAGCATAGATTTTTCATTAAGGTCATTTGCGCTTTCGCTAGAATATTTATTTAAACTATCTGTAGCTAATTTTTTAAAGTCATCCAAAATCGTTGAAGGATAATTTAAAGCATTGGCGTATAGATTGACAACATTTAAATAATCTTTTTTATTGTAATAAATGTTTGCCAATTTCCACAATGCCAATGGCTCAATTATATCATTGTTTTTGTATTGTTTTAAAAGAGACTGAAGTTCTTGTTCGGTTAAGTTTTTGGTAAGCAAATCCACTTTTGTTTTTTCTTCTAAAACCGCCTTATTGGCAGGAAAACTTTTAACAGCTTCATTTATGGTATCTTGAGCTAATTTAGGTTTATTTTCTAACAAACTACACTCGGCTTTTGCAATGTAGAAATCAAAAAAGCTTTTTTTATCAATATAAGAGAGAAATTCATTGGCGCTTTTAAAATCTTTCATGTGACAAAATACTAAACTAGCAGCTGCAATATATTTTTCATTATCGTCAATATTTACTTCTTTTAAGTTTACCAAATAAAACAAATACGCTGCTTGTGGATAGTTTTGCTGTAAATAATATATATAGCCAGCTTTCAACATCCCAATTTCATATAATGGGTTATCTTTAGTTATTGATGTATAATAAAGTACAGCTTGATTGAACTTTTTCGCATCAAAATAGATATTGCCCAATTCAAATTTTGCTTTATCAGCATATTCGCTATATGGATATTCATCAACAATCTTTTTCAGTGTTTCCACATATCGGCTATCACCTTGCTTTTTATAGATTTGCGCTATTTGGTACATAATTTTACTTGGAGCATCTAGTTCTAATGAGTACTTTAAGATTTCACGATAAGTATCTACGGCTTTTTCATAATCGCCTAATTTTTCATAACTGGATGCTAGTATGTAAAGTGCATTTAGGAAAAAACTATTATTTGGATCATCTGACAATTTACTCAATTGTGATATGGCTAATTTATAATTTTTTTGTGTGTATGCATCTAAGCCAGAAAAAAAAGCGTTTTGTGCAGTTGGTTTCATTTGAATAAGGTTTATACTAAACTCTGGCTTAACAAATAAATTGCTACTAACATAATTTTCTTTTTTTTGACTATTTTCTTTATTTTCCAATACCTTTTGTGGTTGAATAATTAAAACATTTGGTCTTTCTTCAACACTCATTCTATATCCATTTTTTACATTCAACACTATATCTACATTATTTAAAGAATTGAATAGGCTAATAAAATTAAAATACTGGCTATTTAACGCTCTATAAAACTCTTTTGTAGCTTTTTTATCTAAAATTTGAATCTTTAAGAAGTTATTTTGATTATACACCTTATAGGTTGCATTTATATTAGAAATTACAAAAAAATCAACCCCGTCTTTCTTTTTCAAATCAATATTTAACGCGTAAGAGCTACTATAAACAAGTACTAAAATTACTACTAATAGTGCAGTGGAAATTCTTCGCAGAGTTTTTTCACCTCTTGTCTGATATTATTGTAAACTTTATCGTTTCCCATATTATTTAGAGTATCAGTAATTAATTGACCTATAATTTCAATTTGAGCCTCTTTCATGCCTCGTGTTGTTAGTGCAGGTGTGCCTATCCTTATGCCACTTGCTACAAAAGGACTTCTGGTTTCACCAGGTACTGTATTCTTATTCACCGTTATACCAACGCTACCCAAAGCTTCTTCAGCCTCTTTACCTGTAATGTTTTTGTTAGTTAAATCTACAAGTATCATGTGATTGTCCGTTCCATCAGAAACTAGTTTAAAACCATTATCCATTAATACTTGTGCAAGCTTTTTAGCATTTGCAATAACTTGCTTTTGATACTCAACAAATTCACTACTTAAAGCTTCCTTAAAGCATACGGCTTTTGCTGCAATTACATGCATTAGTGGTCCGCCTTGAATGCCTGGAAATATTGTTTTGTCTATTGATTTGCCAAAGAATTCTCGTGACATAATCATACCGCCTCTTGGCCCCCTAAGTGTCTTATGCGTAGTCGTAGTTACAAATTCGCAGTATGGAATTGGGCTTTGATGTAAGCTTGTAGCTACAAGCCCTGCAATATGTGCAATATCTGCCATAACATATGCTTCTACTCTATCAGCAATCTCTCTAAATTTCTTAAAATCAATTTCACGAGGATACGCACTTGCGCCACATACAATTAATCTAGGCTTGAATTCATCAACTATCTGTGCAACTTCATCATAATCGATTCTACCTGTTTCTGGGTTAACACCATAGCCAAATGTTAAATACAGTTTACCCGAAAAGTTAGCTTTAGAGCCGTGTGTTAAGTGACCACCATTTGATAAATCCATACCGAGCACTCTGTCACCTGGCTGCAAAGCTGCCATATAAACAGCCATGTTAGCTTGAGAGCCAGAATGTGGTTGAACATTTACATACTCACAATTAAATAGTTTTTTTGCCCTATCAATTGCCAGTTGTTCTGCAATATCAACAAATTCACATCCACCATAGTAGCGCTTACTAGGATAGCCTTCTGCATATTTGTTTGTAAGCACAGACCCCTGCGCTTCCAATACAGCTTTTGAGACAAAGTTTTCGCTTGCAATCATCTCAAGAGAAAAGTTTTGTCTTTGTTTTTCTTTTTCAATTGCCTCATAAAGTTCAATATCCACATTTTTTAAATAGTCTTTAAGATTCATTTAAACACCTTCTGTATCGATTTTATTTACACGTCTTTGATGCCTTCCGCCCTCAAAAGATGTGTTTAAAAAAATATATACCATTTGCTTTGCAATCTCAACCCCTGTTGTCCTCCCTCCAAAAGCCAAAATGTTTGCATTATTGTGCTTTCGTGCAAATTCAGCTGTATATGCATCATGGCAAAGTGCACATCTAACATTATTAAAACGGTTTGCTGTAATACTCATACCAATACCAGTTCCGCAAATTAATATACCATAATTATCGCTATTTTGAATCTTTTTTGCAACTTTTTTTGCAAAATCCGGGTAATCAACAGAATCTTCACTAAACGTTCCAATATCTTCTACAGCATAATTCAATCCTGACAAATACTCTTTTATAATCTCTTTCATTGCAAATCCAGCATGATCCGAACCAATAATTATCATACGCTTGCTACCTCCAATGCATGTTTAGTATAAATTTTATCTGATATGCTTTTTAAAAGATTTTGTAAGTTATCAATTTTTGTACTATTAACAATGTAAAATTTTTTATTGTATGTTTTAAAAACAAAGTATGGCCCTGTATTTACAATATTATCTGTGGCAACTATAATATCTATATTTTTTTTTACCAAATACAAAGCTATTTCAATACCTTTTTTTTCTTTGAGTTCAATAAAATGATTTTCAATTTCTTGCGTATTTAAAATCTTTTGCCTAGACAAATCATAATCTATAACCAAAAATGAAATACTATTGCTAAAATCATCAGATATCTCGTTATTTTTATTTAAAGGAATGCAAATTTTGATATCTTTTTTTTCTATTGGCTCATAGTGAACAATTACATTATCAACATTTGGGAATTTTTTATATATTGTAGATTCTATATCGCTTGATAACTTATGAGCATCTTCAAAACTTGCTATATCAAACTTGACAACTATTTCCAAAAGCATAAATCGTCCACTCTTTCTGCCCTTAATTGATACAATTTCATTTACATGGTCAAATTTAGAAATTTCTTGTCTAATTGCATCAATTGTCTGTTTGTCGATATTTATATCAAGCAAAGCCAGTGTTGAATTTTTAAGCAATTCAAAACCAGAATGAAGTATCATAACAATTATTATAATAGCCACATATCTATCTATATTTAAACCGTATATTGAAAATACTATACTGCAAATAATTATAAAAATTGAAAACAAATCGCTTTTTATATGTTCAGCATCCGAAACAATACCACTTGAAGAATATTTTATGCCTACCTTTTTCTCATATCTGCTATATAAAAACATCAACACAACAATTACAAATAGTATTGAAGCAGTTATAATTTGCTTGGCAATACTAACATGCAAACCATCGTGTTTTTCAAATAAACTATAGCCTATTTCAAATGCCGTTAGTATTATTAGCAAAGATACTAAGCTTGATGCTATGTTTTCAAGTTTATAAAGTCCAAAAGGAAATTTCTCGCTTTTTATATAAGAAAAATAAATAGCACTAAATACAATCACGCTTGATAACACATCTAAGCCTGAATGAAGCGCATCTGCTTGCAAAGCAATGTTGCCTATCCATTTACCAAGCACGTATTTTATTATCGTTAATGCTAAATTTATAAATGTTGATAATATTAGCAGTCTATTTATGATTTTTTTTGATTCTTTCTTATAATCGGATAAAGCTTCATTCATTGCTACTTCCTTGCACTTATAAATTCTTTACCACCAAACGTTTTATAATAAGCCTTTTTCTCTTGTATTAATGTTGAAATGATTGCATCAATATCTTTTTCGTTTGTATCAAAAACATTTGCCAACTCTTTAGCTGAGCATGGCCTTATGCTTATCATCTTTATAATAGACTTTTCCAAGAATTCTTTAAAATCTATATTTTTATCTGAAAAAGGTTTTATAAGCTCTACATTGTAATCTTTTAAAGCCATGTAGATATCAATGAGTTCTTCGTTTGAGAGTCTA
>JAVRLY010000045.1:0-10523 GCA_031960885.1 Desulfurella sp.
GGTTTCCAACCTTACTAATGGAAGATATCATAGGGGTAGCAGGCTACCCCTATGAATGGTTGAAAAAGTTTGTGAATCTGTATATATTTAGTAGGGGTGGTAAGTATGTGTGGACCACTTACCAAAATGTCCAAAATATGTTTTAAGAAATTTTATCATTGACAAAGAAACAATATTGTATAATCTTGTTTTTGGGAGGAATATTATGGAAATCAAAATTGTGAAAATTGTCACAGGAGAAACAGTTATAGGCACAAAAGCACTTGATGGTTTAGAAGATGTAGCATTAATTCAAGTAATACCAGCATCAGGCGGTATTCAAATTGCAATTTTACCATATGGTTTTCCATTTGAAGAAAAAATTGGTGGTAAAATAGCATCGGATAAAATAGTATACGAATTCAAAGATATACCAGAAGATATAAAAAATAAGTATTTAGAAGCTAAAAGTGACATCAAGATAAGTTCTACTTTACCCAATTCAAATTTAGATTTTAATTTAATAAAATAATCCTAATTAATCATTATTAATGGCAAAAGCGTGCCTTCTTCTACATCGGCTAGCAAAGAGTCGATATGAACTAAGCAATTGGCTTTTGCCATTGAAATAAAATTGCTAGTGTCTTGACAGTTCAGTGGCTCAATAACAAGAGAGCCATTGTATTTTAGTACTGCTCTATTAAAGTAATCTTTGCCTATTCTAGAATGCATTGGTTTTGTTGTTTTTGCAAATATGATATCATTAGTGTATTTAGAAAGTCCAGACATTTTTTTTATGGCTGGTTTTAAAAACACTTGAGTATTTACAACCAATGATGAAGGCCACCCAGGCATACCAAAAACCAACTTATCACCCAATACACCAAATATCAGTGGTTTGCCTGGTTTTATGGTTGTTTCGTCAAATTTAATTTCAATGCCTAACGCTTCAAATACATTTTTTGTAAAATCTTTCGTTCCTTTTGAAGACCCTCCTGTGCTTACAAGTATATCGCATCTTGAAAGTGCGTACTTGTAGGTCTTTTTAAGTTCATCTATGTCATCTTTAACATGACCAAAGTATATACACTTAGCGTTTTGCTCTCTAACAAAACCATCTAAATAAAAATAATTTGCATTATAAACCATGCTAGAATGTGCGCCTTCACCTGGCATAACGACTTCATCGCCTGTTGTGATAACGCCAACGATAGGCTTTTGATATACATCTATTATTAATTCACCAAGATATGCAAGCAATGCCATTTTTTGTGCATTGATTAATTCACCTTTTTGTATAACAATATCGCCTTTTTTTATTTCAGAGCCAGAAAAAACAAAATTTCTATATTGTTCAACATTCTTTTTTATAAAAATAAAGCCATCTTTTTTTTCTACTAGCTCAACTTCTACAACACAATCGCCTATTGGTGGTATCTCCATCCCTGTATTAAGTCTCAATGCGCATGTTTCATCAAAATCTTTTGCATCAAAAACTTCTTTTAATGGTTTGTCTTTGTTTTTGTAGACTATAGCGTATCCGTCCATTGCGGTTTTGTTAGAAGACGGATAATTTGATTTGGCTAAAATATCAGAGTATACAACCCTTCCTAAAGACTCGTTTATGTAAATCTTTTGGGATGGTTTTGTTGGTGTAGTATCTAATATAATTTTCAACGCTTCTTCAACATTTTTTTTCATAAATTACTTCCCAAAAGGACATATAGGGTATGTGCAATGCGTGCAAAAATGACACAAACCGCCTTCGCTGTAATATTTTAGTTCTTTTTTGTCAATTATATCTTTGGCTAAAAGTCTTGGCAAAAATATGTCTAGCGCACTTGCATTATAATATAGGCTCCCAGCTGGTACCACGCACAGTAGCGAAGAACCCCAATAACCAATACTGAGGTTATTTGCAGGCTGGATAGGGTTATATTTAAATACAAATTTTACTTTTGCTTTAGATAGGGCTTTTTTTGTTACATCATCTGGGTCAACACTACTGCCGCCACAAACAAATATTAAGTCAGCTTCCTTTAATTCATCTAATGCTTTTGTAATAGCTTTTGTATCATCTGGTACTATTCTATAATCAAATACGCTATAGCCAATTTTTTTGAGTTTATTTTCTATGTGGTTTTTAAAAAGGTCTTTTCTTAGACCATAGTAGATTTCATTACCAGTGATTATTATGTTTATTTTTTTGACACTGTATGGCACGACATTAAAAATTGGTGTATCTAAAATCTTTATTGCTTTATCTAAAATTTTTCGCTTAACATAAAGCGGTATAATGCGAAAAGCTGCGATAGTTTTGTTTGGCTCGCATGGAAAGTTATTGTGAATGCTAGGCAACGATAATTGTGGTATAGCGTTAATTCTAAATAACTTATCTTTATCAATCTTTAGCAATCCTTTGGTTAACGAGTAAAAGTTTATTTTTCCTTCGCTTGGTTTGTTATCGTAAATGACATTTTTTCCTGCAATAAATTTTGCTATCTCTATGGCAAAATCATCTTCGTGGACGTCATCTTTACCAGGTATTAGTTGATAAATATGACTTTTGCCCATTGACTTTAAAATTTCAATATCTTCTTTGGCTATTATATGGCCTCTTTTAAAACGCGCACCTTTAAATTTTTCTTCTTTGTTGATATATGTAATATCATGAGCCAAAGCTAACCCAACGCTTTTTTCAACTGGAACTTTTATTTTTTTCACAATGTATATTTTATTAAATCAAATTTTTAAGTCAAGCGTTTTTTAAAAAATAGTATAGCGATGTTCAATAGTTGACTTTAACAAAAAAATCTTATACTATAATGAAACAGATGGAAATACTTTATGCAAAATGGTTATTTGATGGCAAAGAGCTTCAAACACAACAAGGTTGTGTGGTTTCTAACAATAAAGTAATTGATTTGCTACCCATTAGTATTGCAAAAAAGATTTATAAAGAAGCATCTCTAAAAGACTATGGAGAAGGCGTTTTATTTTCTGGTTTTGTCAATGCGCACACTCACCTCGAATTGTCACACACTAAAATTGAACCTTATTTGGGGTTTGTAAATTGGCTAAAGGCTATGATAGAATCCAAAAAACAAGTAGTTTCGCAAGATGTTGATAAAGCTATAAAAGATGCTATTAGTGTTCAGCTTGAAAATGGCGTTTGCGCCGTTGCAGATATTACTAATACATTGGAAAGCGTTAAGCATCTTTCTAAAATACCGCACAAGATTGTTTTTTTTGAAAATTATTCTTTAAGTAGAGCTATAGCGCAAGAAAAAATTGATTTTATTAAAAACAATATTGGCTCTATAAGAAAAACATACAATGCAAGAATTTATGCAACGGCACATTCTGTGTATTCAACACATAGCGATTTGCTAAAGTTTACGCTGTTAGAAAATAACACGATAAGTGGTGATTTGTTTAGTTTGCATTTTTTAGAAAGCGAGTTTGAAGATTCGTTTGTTAACTCAAGCTGGGCATTGTTTGAGATGCTTGCCAAAAAAGGTTTAGTTGAAGAAAATCTACATTTTGCAAGCGCAATGGAGTATTTAAAAAGCTTAGGAAAGCTTAAAAGGGGCTTATTTGTTCATTGTGTTTACATAAAACCAGATGAAATTGAGTATCTCAAAAGTATTGGCTCAAGTATTGTTATAGCAGCGCGTAGCAATTACTATATTAGCAAGATGTTGCCAAATTTGGATTTAATTAAAAAATCAAATATAAATGTGGCTGTTGGCACAGATTCACTTGCAAGCAATTGGGATTTAAGCATTTTAAATGAGTTGAGATTTTTGCGCAAACACTTTTTGCATATTGAGCCTAATTATTTTTTTCACATAGCAACACTTGGCGGCTATAGGGCGCTAAACTTGAATATTGGCTTTAACAAAGGTTCTTTTGTTCACCCTTTTTTTATACCAACAAAAACAAATGATGCCTTGGAAGAAATTTTGCAATAAATTAAAAAATTTGTATTATGTTTTAGACTATAAAAGTTGGAGTACAATGTATGCCAAAAGATGAATCTATAAAAAAAGTTTTAATCATTGGATCTGGCCCGATTGTGATAGGGCAGGCGTGTGAATTTGATTATTCTGGTACACAATGTTGTAGGGCTCTATCTAAAGAAGGCATTGAAATTGTTTTGGTAAATTCAAACCCTGCAACAATTATGACAGACCCACAAATGGCAAATAAAACCTACATTGAGCCTATAAGCGTTGAGTTTATTGAGAAAATCATTGCAAAAGAAAAACCTACGCATTTACTGCCAACACTTGGCGGACAAACAGCGCTTAATACTGCTGTAGGCTTATACGAAGAAGGTATTTTAGAAAAATATAATGTAAAACTTATTGGTGCTAATATTGAGGCTATAAAAAAAGCTGAAGATAGAGAGCTTTTTAAGGAAGCTATGAGAAAAATCGGCCTTAAAACACCAAAATCTGCAGTTGTAAGAAGCTTAAAAGAAGCAAAAGAGGCTGCTTTTGAAATAGGCTTTCCTGTGATTGTAAGACCTTCTTTTACATTAGGTGGCACTGGTGCAGGCATTGCTTACAATAAAGATGAATTTGAACAAGTGGTAAAGTGGGGGTTGGACCAAAGCCCAATTAAAGAAGTATTAATCGAGCAATCTGTTATTGGTTGGAAAGAGTTTGAGTTGGAGGTCATGCGCGATAAGGCTGACAATGTAGTTATTGTTTGTTCAATTGAAAATTTTGACCCAATGGGCGTTCATACTGGTGATTCAATAACAGTCGCACCCACTCAAACACTTACAGACAAAGAATACCAATTGCTTAGAGATGCAAGCATTGCGATTATAAGAGAAATTGGCGTAGAAACAGGCGGTTCTAATATACAGTTTTGTGTCAACCCTCAAAATGGTGAATTTTACGTTATAGAAATGAACCCCAGAGTATCGCGCTCTAGCGCATTAGCAAGCAAGGCTACGGGTTTTCCAATTGCTAAAATTGCAACGCTACTAAGTATTGGTTATACATTGGATGAAATTCCAAACGATATTACTAAAAAGACGCCAGCTAGTTTTGAGCCAACGCTTGATTATGTTGTAACTAAAATACCGCGATTCACATTTGAAAAATTTAATACCAAAGATGAGATTGGTATGCAGATGAAAAGCGTAGGCGAGGTTATGGCCATTGGCAGAACATTTAAAGAATCTTTACAAAAAGCCATAAGATCACTTGAGCTCGACTATTATGGTTTAGAAAATATAGAAGGAAATGACATTGCACATATTATTGACAATATAGTAAGACCAAATAGTAAGCGTTTATTTTATATTGCAAAAGCTATGCGTATGGGAATGAGCCTAGATGATATTTACAAATACTCGTATATTGATAAATGGTTTTTGGCTAATATTAAGCAAATAATTGATATGGAGCAAGAGATTAAGTTAAATGGCGTAAATATTGAAAATATAAAAGAGATTAAGCAATTTGGGTTTTCAGATAAGTATATTGCAAAGCTTACTGATAAAAAAGAAGAAGATATAAGGGTTTTTAGGAAAAGTCTCAATGTTAAAAATGTATATAAAATGGTAGATACATGCGCTGCAGAATTTGAATCATATACCTCATATTTATACTCTACATATGAAGATGAAAATGAATCAATAAAATCTAACAGAAAAAAAGTTGTAATTTTAGGTAGTGGTCCAAATAGAATTGGACAAGGCATTGAGTTTGATTACACATGCGTCCATGCAAGCTTAACGCTTAAAGAAGAAGGTTATCAATCAATAATGATAAATTGCAACCCAGAAACTGTATCTACAGACTATGATGTTTCTGATAAACTTTATTTTGAGCCATTGACATTTGAAGACGTTATGAATGTCATTGAACACGAAAATCCAGATGGTGTAATATTGCAATTTGGAGGTCAAACGCCGCTTAAATTGGCAAAAGAGTTACAGAAAAACAATGTAAAAATTTTGGGTACTGATTCTTCTAGTATTGATATAGCCGAAGATAGAGAATTATTTAAACAGTTAATTAATAAATTAGGACTCAAACAGCCAATAGCATACACTGCAACAACAATTGAACAAGCTATAAATATAGCAAATACTATTGGTTACCCTGTACTTGTTAGGCCATCTTATGTATTAGGTGGTAGAGCCATGATGATAGTATACGACCAGGAGCACATGGAATTATATTCAAAAGAGGCTCTTCAAGTATCTGGAGAGCATCCCATTTTGATTGATAAATTTTTAGAAGATGCAATTGAGGTAGATATGGATGCGCTATCCGATGGTATAGACACAGTTGTTTGTGGTATTATGGAGCATATAGAAGCAGCAGGTGTTCACTCGGGAGATTCTGCATGCTCATTGCCACCGCGCACACTAAGCAAAGAAATTATCAACGAACTAAAAAGACAAACAATCCTTATCTCAGAGCACTTAAAAATAATAGGTTTTATAAACATCCAATTTGCAATAAAAGATAACATGGTGTATGTACTTGAGGTAAACCCAAGAGCATCGAGAACAATACCATTTGTAAGTAAAGCAACAGGTGTTGCATGGCCAAGGATTGCTACAAAAGTATTGCTTGGAAAAACACTCAAAGAGTTAAATGTAAAAGAAATTCTACCAACTTATTATTCTGTAAAGGAAGTTGTTTTGCCTTTTGCTAAATTTCCAGAAGTAGATGTTGTATTAGGGCCTGAGATGAAATCAACTGGCGAAGTAATGGGTATTGACAAAGATTTTTCGCTAGCTTACTACAAAGCTTTTTATGCAAGCGGTTCAATTTTACCTACAAAAGGCAATGTATTTTTGTCACTTGCCGATAAAGACAAATCGTACGTTGTTGATATTGCAAAAAAGCTAAGCGATTTAAATTTTAAAATCTATGCAACCCAAAGAACATACAACATGATAAAACACCTTCCAAATGTATTTTATGTTAAGAAAGTCAGCGAGGGTAGACCAAATATATTAGATCTTATCATCAATGGCGAAATTGATTTTGTTGTCAATACGCCCTCTGGCAAAGTATCATTTAGTGATTCATTTAAAATTAGAAGATTATCGCTTTTAAAAAATATACCTTACTGTACAACAGTTTGGGGAGCATTAGCTAGCATAGAAGCAATTAGTTCAAAAATTAGATCACAAGACATTAATGTAAAAGCAATACAAGATTACTATAAGGAGCTAAACTAATGGATAAAAAAGTTTTTTTTACACCAGAAGGTTACAATAAACTTATTGACGAACTTGAAAGATTGCAAAAGATTGAAAGACCTAATATTATAAAAGAAATCGAAGAAGCTCGCGCAAAAGGAGATTTGAGTGAAAATGCAGAGTATCATGCAGCAAAAGAAAGACAAGTGTTTATTGAAAGGCGCATAAGTGAGATATCAAATAAAATCAATAAAGCTTGCATTATCGATCCAAATAGTGTTGCAAAAGATAAGGTAAGTTTTGGATGCAAAGCAAAATTATTAAATACTGATACAAATGAAGAAGTTGAGTATATGATTGTAGGTGAAGATGAAGCAAGTCCAAATGAAGGCAAAATTTCAGTTAATAGTCCCATTGCTCTTGCGCTTTTGGGCAAAGAAGTAGGAGATATTATAAGGGTAAAAGTCCCAGCTGGTATAAAAAACTTTGAGATAGAGGATATATCTTAATCATGAAAGCTTTAGTATTGAGCAATATTGAAGTTGCAAATCATATATATTGTTTAAGCTTAGAACATGTTGAGGACTTTTTTTACAAAAGTGGTCAATTTATAATGTTAAAAGTAAATAATTTAAATGACCCTTTGCTTAGAAGACCTTTTAGTATAGCTAAGTTTGGTAAAACATTGGATATTTACTATAAGGTTGTAGGCATTGGAACAAGCTTATTAACATCTTACAAGCCAGGTGAGTTTATAGAATTCACGGGCCCATTTGGCAATAGTTTTCAGTTGAGACACAAACGATTAGTCTTATGTGGGGGCGGGATTGGCTCAGCCCCTCTAATAGGCTTAAAAGATTTTTTTAGCTCGAAAAAAATAGCGTGTGAGTGCTTTTTTGGTTTTAATACAGCAAATGAGTGTTTTGTTGACTTTGGCGAAATTGCTACGCTAGATGGTTCTAAGGGAACAAAAGGCAGCGTAATTGATTTATTGAACCATTTAGACGAATCTTACCATATGTATGCTTGTGGGCCTGTTGGTATGTTAAAGTCATTATGCAAGCTTGCAGATGAAAAAGGCTTTAGTATGGATGTGTCTTTAGA
Source organism: Desulfurella sp. (assembly GCA_031960885.1). Classification (GTDB taxonomy): domain Bacteria; phylum Campylobacterota_A; class Desulfurellia; order Desulfurellales; family Desulfurellaceae; genus Desulfurella. The sequence continues at coordinate 8,264 of JAVRLY010000045.1, forward strand.
ATCACATATGGCATGCGGTTTTGGTGTGTGTTTAGGATGCACTATAAACACAATTGAAGGCTATAAACAGGTTTGCAAAGATGGTCCTGTATTTAATTATGCGGAGATTGTATGGTAAACTTAGAGGTAAAGATTGCAAATATTGTTTTTAAAAATCCAGTTTTAACAGCTTCTGGAACCTTTGGCTACGGTATTGAATACAATCGTTTTTTTGATATAAGTATGCTTGGCGGTGTTATTGTCAAAGGCTTAAGCCTAAACCCAAGGCAAGGAAACCAGCCACCACGCATAATCGAAACGCCATGTGGTATGTTAAATTCAATTGGTTTGCAAAATATCGGCTTAAAAAAATTTGTCAGCGAGATTTTACCACAATTTGACACTATTAATACAAACTTAATTGTAAATATTTATGGTTCTGAAATTGGAGAATTTGTGGAACTTGCAAGCAAGCTAAACGATTACGAAAATATCGCTGCTTTAGAGGTTAATGTTTCATGTCCTAATGTAAAAAGTGGTGGTGCAATCTTTGGCAAAGACCCAGAGGTTGTATTTGTTTTAGTTTCAAGCATAAAAAAAGTTTGTTCTAAACCTATTATTGTCAAATTGACGCCAAATGTAGCAGATGTGGCACTTATTGCACAAGCAGCTCAATCAGCCAAAGCAGATGCTGTAAGTTTAATCAATACAATTACTGGCATGGTCATTGATACAAAAACAAAAAAACCTTTTTTAGGCAATAAGTTTGGAGGATTAAGCGGTCCAGCTATATACCCAGTAGGTCTAAGAATGGTTTATGAAACCTACCAAAAGGTTAATATTCCTATTATCGGCGTTGGTGGTATATACAACAGTGATGTTGCAATTCAGTATTTGCTTGCTGGTGCATCGCTAATTCAAATTGGAACAGCTAATTTTGTGCAGCCAGATATAAGCTTAAAAATTATTGAAGGCATAAGGAGGTATTTAGAAGATGAAAAAATTGATGATGTTAATAGCCTTATTGGCTATGCTCACAACTAATGCTTTTGCATATACGCTGAAAGATTTAGGTATATCTGTTAGAGATTTTCAAAAGATACCTTTTAAACAAACTGCAATTAATGCTATGACCAAACAAAAAATAGAAAGAAATGGTATATTGACGGTAAAGAAAGCCCAATATATGATATTTTCATATAAAGGTGAAACAATTAAGCTCCAAAATGGAAAAATTTACGATACAATTGATAACAATACAAAGATTTATCCACTAGAGGGTTTTAATCAAGTTTTGTATAATTTGTTTTTAGGTAAAGAAAACATTAATGCTATATTTAACATTACAAAAACAAATGATAGTTTTACAGTTGTGCCCACACAAAAAACAAACATAGCCTTAGTTAATGTTTATTTGTATAATCAAAAATTGAAAGAAATAAAAATAACAGATATTTATGGCAATATTGTAATATTTGATTTTTAATGCTACTTTTAGCTGTTGAGCATATTGGCGAAGCTAGAGCTTTTATTGATTACTTTCAAGCAAAAAAAGTTGGCGATGTATATGCAACAGATGGGATTGTTATATATGTAAATTATGGAAAAGGCGGTTTAAGCCTTGCACTTAATCTTGCAAGACTTTATGAGAGATTTTTACCTAACTTAACCATTTTATTTGGTACAGCTGGCAATTTAGCTGACTTAAAAATTGGCGAAATTGTAATTATTGAAAAGTCAAAGCTTTTAGATTCAAGCCTTGATCCAGTTTTTAATCCAATTGAGTTAAATAATGCCAATGGGTTTAAAAATGTTGATTGTGTAACCATTTTTGGCAACTACGCATTTAATAGAGATTTAAGTTGTTTTGCGCAGTGTGTTGATATGGAAGCTTATTTTTTTGCCAAATCACTCAAAGAATTACACATCAAAGGCTTGATTATTAAATTAATTAGCGATAATAATGATGGAAAATTTATACACCAAACAACACTCAATTACACACAAGCGATTGAGTCAGTGGAGCTATTTAAGAAAATTGCAAACAATAATTTATCGGAAATATTTATTCATACGCATATTACTGATTTAAAAGTGTTGTTTGGCTTAAAAAGGCTATTTGACCAAAAACGCTACACATTTACAATGCGCCATAATATATACAAGAAAATTTTGATAAATACAGCCAAAATTGCAAAAAAACCATTTAAATTAAAAAAAATATTCTGTGAACACTCTATCCAAAATACTTGTGGCATTAAAATTAATGACTATGTTAGTT
>JAVRLY010000046.1:0-10521 GCA_031960885.1 Desulfurella sp.
CAATACTCAAGTATGGTATTGCGCATTAATTTTTACATATTCATGTGTCAAATCACTAAAATATAGGTTAAAATTAGAACCGCCAATGTTTAAATTTATATATATTTTTATTACATCACTGTTTCTTACATATTCTAAAAGTGCAATTTTATCGTATTCTTTTGGCTTTCCCCAAGAATATACCACACTTGTGCCTATTAATATTTCCAACTTATTTGGGTCAACATTTGCACCACTATAGCCGACTGCTGCAATAATCCTGCCCCAATTTGGATCTCTGCCAAATATTGCAGTTTTTACAAGTAATGAATTGGCAACGCTGCGCGCTACTTTTTGCGCATCATCATCACTATCTGCACCAAACACCATCACTTCGCATAACTTTGTAGCGCCTTCACCATCTTTTACGATTTCCTTCGCTAAATAGATGCAACATTCTGTTAACTTATCAACAAAATACCTGTAAAACTCATTTTCTTCGTCAATTAAATCGCCCACTTCATTTGTAGAAGCAATAAACACAGTATCGTTAGTTGACATATCGCCATCTACGCTGATTCTATTAAACGATTTATCTACAGCTTCTTTTAAAGCTTTTTGTAGCATAATTTGGCTAAAACTTACATCTGTTGCAAAAAAGGAGAGCATTGTCGCCATGTTTGGATGAATCATGCCTGCGCCTTTTGCTACGCCACCTATATGAAACAGCATATCAGCAAATTCACATTCCATAGATATAACTTTTTCCACTTTATCAGTTGTAAGTATTGCTCTAGCTAAAGCAGGCGTATTTTTACCTAACTTTTCTTTTAGTTTTGGCAGCGCGCCTAATACCTTCTTAGTTGGAAACTCCTCGCCAATAATGCCGGTTTGGGATACAAAAACTTCGTTTTCTTTAATGCCTAAATCTCTTGCAAGAGCCTTTGTTATTTCTTTGATAGCCAAAGCACCATTAATATTGCACGCATTTGCATTCCCGCTATTTACAAGGACGGCTCTAATATGCTCTTGGTTTTGCAACAACAGCTCATCGTATAATACACAGTGAGCTTTTACTTTATTTGTTGTAAAAACAGCGGCAAATGTTGCATTATTTTCAAAATATATTAAAGCTAAATCATCACCTTTTCTTTTAATGCCACACCTAGTTGCAGCAGTTTGAATAGAGTTAAATATATCAAATCCATAATGTGTAATCTTGCAATTCATGGGTAATACGGCCTAAGATTCAAGCCTTCCTCCTCCTTTAAACCAAACATAATATTCATATTTTGAACAGCCTGCGAGCTTGCGCCTTTTAATAAATTGTCAATAACACTTATTATAATAAGCCGTTTATTGTCTTTATCAAGGGCAAATGATATATCGCAAAAATTTGTTCCCACACAGTTGTTTATCTGAGGTAAATCTTTAGAAATTCTAACAAAAGGCTCACTCTTATAATACTTTTGAAGTTTGTCAAATAAAAATTCCTCTTCAACATTATCTTGTAAGTTTGCATATACTGTAGCCAAAATTCCCCTGTTTATTGGAAGCAAATGGGGCACAAATGTTACATTTACTGGCTTAATGGAACTTACAACCTCTTGAATTTCTGGTTGGTGGCGATGCTTTGCGGCTTGATACGCCTTAAAAGACGCTTCAACTTCGCTAAATAGTAAATCTTCTCTAAGTGCTTTTCCGGCTCCACTAACACCACTTTTGGCATCTACTATTACGCTTCCATCTATGATATCTAAAAAAGGCAGTATTGCTAAGATACTTGCTGTTGCATAACAACCGGGGTTTGCAATTAATTGAGCTTTTTTTATTTTTTCTCTATTGAGTTCTGGCAAACCATATACGGCTTTGCTAATTAATTCTGCACACAAGTGTGATTTATACCATTTCTCATATAAGTTTTGCGACAGTCTAAAATCTGCACTTAAATCAATTATACGTACTTTAGAGTATATCTTGCAGACTAACTGCATAGACACGCCATGAGGCAATGCTAAAAAAACTATATCCAAATTATTTAGTTTAGTTTCATCTATAGCTTCGATTTTTTTATCGCAAATGTTTTTCAAAGAAGGAAATAACCGATTTAGGGGTTCACCTATATGACTTCTTGAGGCAATATAGTCTATCTCAACTAACGGGTGGTGCAAAAGCAACTTTACAAGTTCTAAACCTGTAAAGCCACTCACGCCAACTATGCCAGCATGTAGCATAAATAATAATTATCGCTTTGACCATTGGAAAGACTTGCGTGCCTTTTTTTGGCCGTATTTTTTTCTTTCTACGCTTCGCTGATCCCTTGTCAAAAATCCAAGAGGCTTTAAAATATTTCTAGCTTGAGGGTCATACAACACAAGTGCTTTGCTAATTCCGTGCCTTATAGCACCAGCTTGGGCAGAAAGACCGCTTCCTAATACTTGGCAATCACAGTCAAGTTTTGTATCGTAGGCAGTAGCTTTCATTGGTTGCTCTACTATTAATTTTAGGGTATCTAACCCGCCGAAATACTCGTTTAGTGTTTTGCCATTTATTCGAATAATACCACTACCTTCTTTTAGCCAAACCTTGCTAATAGCCGTTTTTCTTTTACCAGTAGCATAATACCTATCCATCTTACTCTCCTAGCCTTATTTCTTGAGGTTTTTGAGCTTGGTGTGGATGATTTTCATCAGCATATACCTTGACTTTATTAATAAGTCTTTTTGAAAGCCTATTTTTAGGTAGCATGCCCCATACACCATGTTTAATCATACGTTCTGGATCTTTTGCCAATAATTTTTTTGCTGTAATTTCCTTAATCCCACCCATATAACCACTATGCGTATAATATTTTTTCTGATCTAATTTTTTTCCTGTCAAAACAATATGTTTGGCATTAACCACAACAACAAAATCGCCACAGTCAACATTTGGCGTAAAAGTAGGCTTGTCTTTGCCTCTTATAATATTTGCAATTTTTACACACAAATCACCCAATACTACATCTTTTGCATTTATCAAATACCATTTTTTGTTTGAAAATTCTTTTTGTGCCATAGAGCTTTTCATCAAATTCCTCCTATATATAAGACAAACTCATCATAATCAATCACGGTTAATTTGTCAATCACTTTTTAAAGATCTTGCATAATTAAATTCTTTGAGTAAAATACATAGATGTGAGTGTATGTAAGCTTATTACAATAACCGGGATAGTACAAAATGTAGGCTTTAGAGCATATTTAGAAAATATAGCAAAACAATTGGGGCTTACTGGCTATGTAAAAAATAAAGGCACAAATACAGTAGAAAGTGTAGTTTGCGGAGAAAAAGAATTAGTTGAACAATATATAAATGCTTGTAAAATAGGTCCAAAAAGATCGACAGTTGAAAGTGTTGTAGTAAAAGATATTATAACTGATAAATATGAGGGGTTTAGTATATGGGTATAGAGTATGAGGCAATACTCGAAAAAGCAGTTGAATCGTTTTTTGCTGATAAATATCAGTTAGCAAAGAACTACTTTGCGCTTTTAAATACCAGTGGTCAATTTTCTCACATAGCGTACTTTGGAATTATTTGTGTTGATTCGATAACAAGTGGCTATATTGAAGCAAAGGATTTGTTTAAATATTTTTTATTTTCTGATTTCTCTTCACAAAAAAACATGATAGATTATTTTTTTAATCACGAAATCTCTTACGAGGAATTTAGCATAGATGATGCTGATTATAATAGTCAAACAATCATGTTGGAGTCTTTAGAAAGCGATAGTACATACAGCGACATTATGGTTGGAGAAATATTCGAAAAAATGGGAGATGCACAAAAAGCACTTGATTATCTTATAAAAGCTTTACAAAAAAGACCTTTTGATAAAACACTTCACAGAAAGGTCAGTCATCTAGGAAAAAATTCAAAAAAATGAATGAACTTTTAACATCACTGAAAAAATCTTTAGATGTACAGATTAAAGCAATAACAAAAATTGAAAATGCAATCAATGAAAATTTTTTAAGTGCGATTGATACATTAGACCACTGCAAAGGCAGAATAATCTTTTTCGGTGTAGGTAAATCTGGTCTTATTGCTAGAAAAATTGCATCTACATTATCAAGTATTGGCGTAGCGTCAATATTTATCCACCCAACAGATGCCTACCATGGCGATTTGGGCATGTTAAAAAGTGAAGATCTTGCAATATTTGTTTCAAACTCTGGCAATACAGCAGAGCTGCTTGGCTTAATAAGTCCTATAAAAAGAATGGGGCTTAAAATAATCTCTATTGTAGGCAATGTGCAATCAGAATTAGCTAATTTTAGCGATATAGTTATAGATGCATCAGTTGAAGAAGAAGCGTCTCCAATAAAATTGGTGCCGATGGCTTCAACAACTACAACACTTGTAATTGGAGATTTAATTGCTTGCGGCTTAATCATTAAGAGGGGTTTTCAAGACAAAGATTTTGCAATACTGCATCCTGGCGGCTCTATTGGTAAAAAGTTGCTTACGCTTGTGGAAGACCTTATGCATAAGGGCAAAGATTTACCAACGGTCGGACTTGATGATGGGTTTGAGCAAGTACTTTATGAAATTTCGTCAAAGCGCTTGGGCGTTGCTTTTGTAGTTGATAATGCGTTTTCGCTTTATGGCGTCATTACAGATGGTGATTTAAGAAGAATTTTGGAAAAACACAAACATGGCGTGTTTGATTTAAAAGCAAAAGATATGGCAACAAAAAACCCCAAAACTATAGACAAAAAATCCCTCGCTATATCTGCTGCAAATACGATGCAAAAGTACTCAATAACAAGTTTAGCTGTTTGTGAAGGCAATAAAATAATTGGGGTTATACATATACATGACATAATGAAAGCAGGCGTGATTTAGTGATAAAAGTTATTGTAATGGATGTAGATGGTGTATTAACAGATGGTCGCATAATTATTGACGACAACGCTACAGAGTACAAGTTTTTTGATGTAAAAGATGGGCATATTTTTCACATTGCGCAAAAGCTGGGTGTTAAGATTGCTTTTATATCTGGACGATACTCAAAGGTTACAGACATTAGAGCCAAAGAATTAAATGTAGAAATTTGCATACAAAATCAACTAAACAAACTTGAAGCACTTGAATATATAAGAAATTACTACAATGTAGACTATAGCGAAATAGCCTACATTGGGGACGATGTCATTGATATTGAACCAATGAAAAAATGTGGCTTTAGTGCGGCTCCAAAAGATGCCCACTTAAAAGTAAAAATGATAGCTAATTTTATATCAAGTAAAAACGGTGGCAGAGGCGCAGTAAGAGAGATAGTAGAAGAGATTTTAAAACTAAACGGTTTTAACAATTATTGGAATTAGATTGTGTGGATAAAAAGTCTTGAGATAGCACTGGGGCTAGTAACGATAATTTTAGTTTTGTATGTGTCTAAAAATGTATTAAATATTGACATAACAACCAAATACAAAACTCAAATAAATTCTTACGCGCAACGTGTGCGCATAGTTAGACTAACGAGCAATGCTACGCAAATTGTCAATGCAGACTATGTCCAATACATTGGCTCTACAATTTTTGCTAAAAATGTCTCGCTGTTAAATAAAGGCTCAAATGAATTTGTGCTTGATGCAAACAGTGCATATATTTACAAAAACAACGACGCTTCTTTAATTGGCAATTGCACAGCAAGAGGCAAAAATTTCACTATAAAAACGCAAAAAGTTTTTTGGGATAATACAAATAGCACACTAACTTCAAATACAAACACACAGCTTTTTTCACCAAAAATTGATATAACAAAATCCGATGGCTTTGTTTACAACAAAAAAACAAATATATTGGTAGTTAATAAGGCGGATGTATGGATAAAGTAAAAACTCTAAGATGCGCATCAGATAAATCTATATCTCACAGAAGCGCTATTTTATCAAGTATAGCAAAGGGCACAACCATTATAAAAAATTACCTCTTTGCCCAAGATACGCTAAATACGCTTGAATCGCTAAAAAAAATGGGGGCAAATATACACATTGAAAAAGATAAAGTGGTTGTTAGCGCTCAAGGCAAGTACCTAAAAGAGCCATTTGATATACTGGATTTAGGCAACTCTGGCACTGGCATGAGGTTGCTTAGTGCGCTATGCGCTGGGCAAAATTTTTTAAGCATACTAACAGGCGATGAATCCCTAAGAAAAAGGCCAATGAAACGCATAATAGAGCCTCTTACTCAAATGGGCGCAACAATTCTATCACGGCAAAACTTTTTGGCACCACTTGCAATACTGGGTAAAAATGAATTAAAAGGTATTGTATATGACTCAAAAATATCATCAGCGCAAGTAAAATCTGCTTGTTTAATCGCAGGTTTATACTCAAATGAAAATGTAGAGTTTTCTGAACCATATAAATCTCGCAATCATACAGAAATCATGCTTAGGGCATTTGGCGTTGATGTTATAGAAGAAAGCACAAAAGTATCGTTGGGCAAAAACAAAGAACTTACAGGTAACTTTGAGATTAATGTGCCAGCAGACATTTCATCTTGCGCGTTTTTTATGGTAATGTGCGCAATAAAACCAAATTGTGAAGCATTATTTGTAGATTGTCTAATAAACCCAACGCGCAGTGGTATATTAAAGGTATTTAGCGACATGGGTGTAAATTTTGAAATCTTAAACAAAAGGACAATGTGCGGCGAAGAGATAGCAGATATCTTGGTAAAATACTCTAAAAACATCAAACCATTTTATATTGATGGCTCAATTCTTCCTTCACTTATTGATGAAATACCTATATTGTCAATTTTGGCATTGTTTGCAGATAAAGAAAGCGTTGTAAAAGATGCTAAAGAGCTAAGGGTTAAAGAAAGCGACCGCATAAAATCAATTGTACAAAATATTAGAATGTTGGGTATAGATATAGAAGAATTCGATGATGGCTTTATTATAAAACCCAATCCTCAAAAAAAATTTCAAAAAGCCTATATTGAAACACATTTTGACCATCGCATTGCTATGAGTTTTGCTATACTAAAAGCGCTTGGCTACGATATAGAGCTATCTGAAACAAAATCACCTACAACATCATACCCAAATTTTTTTGAGCATCTAAAATATTTAGGGAGTTAACAATGAAAAACAATTATTTAGCAGAAAAAATTGAAAAAGAACCATTAGACTACCATACAGCTTTGGATTTGTTTCAACATGCGGACCTTTTGGATTTAGCAAAACTTGCAAAAAACATAAAACTCTCAAAAACTGGCAACAAAATCTATTTTACAATAAACAAGCACATAAATTACACAAATATTTGTTATTCAAAATGCAAAATGTGCGCCTATTATAGAAATGAAAACGATACAGACGCATACACAATGAGCTTTGAAGAAGTGGAAAAAGAATTATCGGGTATTGATGATTTAAGAGAGGTTCACATAGTTGGCGCGCTAAATCCTAAGTTGGATTTTTCTTACTACATAAAACTATTAGAAACGGTGAAAAAAGCTGCCCCAAATGCACACATTAAAGCTTTTACAGCAGCAGAAATTGATTTCTTGTCTAAAATTAGTTCACTATCTTGGAAAGAGGTATTAGAGCAACTAAAAAAAGTTGGGCTTTCTACAATGCCCGGTGGCGGAGCAGAAGTATTTAGTGAACGCGTAAGAAAACAGCTTTATCCCAAAAAAATAGGTTTTGATGAGTGGTCGCAAATACATATGCTAGCTCATAGCATGGGTATAAGAAGCAACGCTACATTGCTATTTGGCCACATAGAAACTGACGAAGAAATCATTGACCATCTATTTAAACTTAGACAATTGCAAGAAAAAACAGGCGGTTTTTTGTGTTTTGTGCCATTGTTATTCCACCCAGAACACACTGTGTTTGAAAACCAAATCAAAAAAGCAAGCGCTGTAAGGCAACTAAAGGTTTTATCCATTTCACGCTTGATTTTAGATAATTTTGAGCATATAAAAGCATATTGGGTGATGATGTCTCATAGTATTAGCCAGGTTAGTTTGCATTTTGGTGCAGATGATATAGATGGTACAGTGGTTAAAGAAAATATTTTTCATGCAGCAGGTGCTACTTCACCAGCAGGCCTTGTCAAAGATAAAATCGTTGATATAATTAAAAATGCTGGATTTGTTGCTGTTGAACGCGATGCACTTTACAATGAAATAAAGGAATACCAATGAGGATAAGCAAGCAGGAGGCTTTGCAGCTTTTCAATGAGTTAGATTTTATAGAATTGGGGAAAATGGCTTCCAATGTTAGATTTGAAAAACATCCTCAGAAAATCGTAACATTTATTGCAGACACAAACATTAACTACACAAACATTTGTGAAGCAAAATGCTCCTTTTGTGCTTTTTATAGAAACAAAAACGACAAAGACGCATACACGCTAAGCATTGATGAGCTTAAACAAAAGGCTTTATATGCAAAAGAAATGGGTTTGTCAACGATACTGATTCAAGGCGGACTCAACCCAGAGCTTGATTATGATTATTACATAAATTTAGTTTCGCAGCTTGCACGCATTGGCATACACGTTCATGCTTTTTCACCACCAGAAATAGATCTAATGTGTCGCATAAGCTCAAAATCGCCCAAAGAGGTATTTGAAGATTTAAAAAAAGCTGGGCTATCCACAATGCCTGGTGGTGGCGCAGAAATATTATCCGAGCGTGTAAGAAAAAAAATATCGCCAAAAAAGATTTCTAGCGCAAGATGGCTTGAAATCATGAAAGCAGCTCACGAATGTGGTATAAAAACTACTGCTACTATGATGTTTGGACATATTGAAACAATTGAAGATATCATTGAGCATTTGGATAATATAAGGAGGTTACAAGATGAAACTGGTGGTTTTAGAGCCTTTATAGCGTGGGATTTTAAGCCAGAAAATACTGCGTTGAAAAAATTTGTCAAAAAAAAGCCAAGCGGTATGGATTATTTAAAATTGGTTGCTTTGTCTCGCATTTATCTTGACAATATCGACAATATTCAAGCCTCGTGGTCTAGTCAAGGCAAAAGTATTGGACAGCTTGCTTTATTTTTTGGTGCTAATGATTTAGGTAGTTTACTGTTTGAAGAAAATGTCATGGCTCAAGCAGGCTTTAGAGTAACAGCCACAGTGGAAGAATTGGCTGATTTGATTAAACAAGCAGGGTTTGTGCCTGCACTTAGAACAACAAACTATGAGATTGTGAGGTACTTATGAAAGTATGTTTATTTTGTGATATTTATGAACAAAAAAATGATATTTTATTTGAAAACGACAAGTTTTTTGTAATTTTGGACAAATTTCCTGTAAATCCGGGGCATATACTAATCATTCCCATAAAACACATTGAATCCATAGATGATTTAAGCGATAACGATTTTTTTTACCTAAAAAAAGCTATCTCAAAGTCAAAAGAATTTCTCGAAAAAAATAGTTTGAAAGATTTATATGAGAACTTAAGCCCAATTAATGAAAAATCACTTGATTTTATAGAAAATGTGCTAAGAAGCTCTTATATAAATAAAAAACCTGATGGTTACAATTTTGGTTTAAATGAAGGCCAAGCAGCAGGCCAAACAATCGCTCATTTGCACTTTCACTTAATACCTCGATACTTTAATGATGTGCCAAACCCAGCTGGTGGTATAAGGTATGTAATATACGATAAGGCAAACTATAAATCATAAAAAGGGGTTGTTTGTTGGAAGAAAAAAAGATTTTTGGCAGAATCTGGATAGACATAGATGACAAAAACTTTTTAGGCAAAGGCAAAATTGAGCTTTTAAAAAAAATCGATGAGTATGGCTCAATTTCAAAAGCAGCAAAAGAGATGAAAATGAGCTACAAAGCTGCATGGGATATTGTAAAAAGCATAAATACCTTGTCCAAATATCCAATACTGCAAACGCACGTTGGCGGCTCTGACGGTGGCGGCTCTTTTTTAACACAAAGAGGCAAAGAGCTCATTGCTGCTTTTGAAGCTATTGAAAAAGATTTAGATAAATTTCTAATAAAAGCTCAACGCAAAATAAATAAATTGCTTGAAGATTAAATAGCCTAAAAACTGGCATTTTCACACAATTTTTTGAAAAAATTAAAAAAATATCATTTTTTTCTTGACAAGCATAAAATGATTTTATTATACTGTGACAAAATTACGATTTTTGGGGGTCTTATGTTGAAAAAACGCTTGTCTTTGGCAGCTGCTTTAGCTGTTGGTTTAACTTTTGGTGTAGCAACAAACTCGTTTGCTACAAACGGCTATTTTATGACAGGTCTTGGCGCAAAGCAAATTGCATTGGGTGGAGCAGTTGTGGCTAACCCGCAAGATGCTTCTACAATTTTGACAAACCCAGCAGGTATATCATGGCTTCCTACATCTAGCGCATCTGTTGGCGGAGATATTTTTGTGCCACTTAGATACTTAAATGGACAAGGCAGCCAGTCAAATGTTTATGTAGTGCCATCTGCTGGTATAGCAATAAACCCAAAAGGCTGTAACTGCCAAGAGTCAAACTTT
>JAVRLY010000047.1:0-2799 GCA_031960885.1 Desulfurella sp.
ATTGTACTTAAACGGCGCAGCGGCATCATTTAAGTGGGGAGATACTCAACTATACCAGATAGTTTTTTCAAAAGGGCAAATAGGTATACCGTTTTATAGAGGAAATCTTTACGAGGGGTTTTAATTATACTGCCCCCCCACTTGTCAAGACTATTTTTTTATTATCCATCTACCCATCCAAAGCCTAACTCACAGTTAATATTGTGAGTCTTTTGTTTTTTCTTCATGCAACAGTCCCAACATTTGCATACTATTGGCTGTAAACCTCAAAAGGTGTTTTGTACAAAGTTACTCAGATTTAATAACACAAAGAACTTTTCTCAAATCTTACCAGATTTGAGAAATAAAGTGTTAAAAAATCTAACTAAATTTTTGGGGACATTATTTATAAAGTGGTGTTATTATATTAGTGAACAAAATATAGTTAACATCCTAAAAATTCTGTGTTTGCAGGGGGACCTAGAATTTTTTTTTGGTTTGTACTATTTGATTTTGAATTTTTAAAATTTCCTTTTCTTTGTATTTTTTTTATTACTTCAGTTTTGTTTTTGTGACTGGTTTGATTTGCTTTAGTATTAGTATAACTTAGCATGAATACAATAAGAATAACTATAAAAAACTTCATAATGATAATGACTGCATTAAGTTATTTTCTTCATTTATAAAATTTTTACAGACTATAGCAAATATCTTATAAAATTTATTTTCGCCTCTTTGAAATATTTCATTAAAAAAATTTTCTACCCAACTTATAATGTATCTTTGAAAAAAATTTTTTTGTTCTCCAATGGCGGATACATTAATTTCCAATAATTCTACATTTATTAGATAACTCATAAATGAAAATATAACTGATAAATGATCGCTCCTGTTATCAAAATTCAATCCATATAAAGCATAAATGGATTTTAACTCTTCTCCAATTGTATAAAAAGTACTATTAGAACGCAAATCTCTATAATTTACAAATGCACTCATATAAGGCGGTATATAATACCTCGCGACAGGAATTAAAAAAGTATTTTCAAAATAAGAAGCTAACTCAATCATACTTTGATTGTTCGCAATCGATAAACTAATGTACTTTTCTAGATCTCTAATATCTTGTGAACTATCTGAAAATTTTTTTAAAAAATCATATATATCTTCCCTATGGATTTTTTTAAGAAAATCTATGTCGGGTTTTACAATAAATATATCGGAGAGAAGGTTATATAAAAACCTTCTCTCTAAGTTTTTGCTTTGAGTAATGCTATTCATTTTAAGACACCTTCTCAATTTTCACTGGTGTATTATAGTATGCCATGCCGCCAGCTACATCACTTTCTAAGACTGTGGTCCAACCATCTTCGTTAGCGATAGAATTGTCTAACAACATTAAATGGTTTGGATGAATGCCAACGTTTCTAGCCGGGTCACCTTCGTATTTTTTGCCATTGATATACCATGTGCCAGAGCCATAAAGCCATCTACCAAAAGCTTGAGAGTATGTTACAACACCAGGTCTTAGAGCAAACCTGATTCTAACTCTTGTAACAATACCTTTTGGATATGCAGGCGAGCTTAATTTTACAGTATCGCCATCTTTAAGATTAAGTCTTTTTGCGTCAACTTCACTTATTTCTAAAAAATTTCCTGGCAGCAATTCTAACAACCACGGGTCTGACATAGTTCTGGATTTTGAATGAATAGGCACTTTATAAGTAGAGAGCATAAATGGATAATCTTGTTTTGAATATAGTTTATTTAATGCTACTCCTCTCATATTCTTTGGTGGCTCTATACGGACACCACCATCAAATCTTTCTCCAGTAATAGCATTATGAGTTTTTGCAACAATTTCATTGTATATTTGAACTGCATTTTTCTTTTCACCCCATCTATGTGTAACCCACTGAGGTTGACCAAACGGTAAATACGCTACATCTTGATCTTCAAACCTTCCACCACGAGCAACGACATATGCAACTTTTTTCCATTCATTATGTTTTAACGCATTTGGATACTTTTTCATATATTCTTCTACTGATTTCATTTCATACTCATTGGCATCTGGCACTGGTCCTTGTTTTACAAATTTATCACCCTCTTTCTTTAATAAATGTTTATCATCATAAGCAATATTAGCAATCATTTTTAAATAATAATCTTCTCTAACATTAAGGTCTCCACCTTCCAAAAAAGCATTTTTTCCAAATCCTGGTAAATTGATTTTTTTTGCAACATCAATGAGAAATTGTTCCATTGTTATAGGAACACCATCTTTGGTTTTCTCTGTTACTGGTTCAATAATTGGTTGTCTAATAGAAATTCTTGATGTTGGATACGTTGGATATCCGCCCAGAGTACCCCAATCTTCAAGATAAGTAGCATCAGGAATAATGTAATCAGCATAGGCAGAGCTTTCAGCAACAACAATATCAGTTGCAATAAATAATGGTACTTTATTTAAATTTTTAATCATTCTAACCCACATTAATGAATCATCATCTGCTCCACCCATGCCTGGCTGAGACCATGCTGGGTTAGCCATATGTTGAAACAAGATTTTTACTGGATATGGATATTGAAAATAAATACCAGCCCAGATTTCTTGCCAAACACCAAATCCAAAAGGAAACCACGGTCTTTTTGCTGGGAAAGGATTGCCTTGTTGAAGACGTTTTTTATATTCACTTGTATCTTCATAAAAACTGCGCTCTCTAGAAATTCTTACACCGCTTGGCGGCACAAAGCCTGGCCATTTTTTCAAGTTATATACTCCTTCTAAAGTTTCTGCCGCTCCACCGCCATTAATAT
>JAVRLY010000047.1:2899-10368 GCA_031960885.1 Desulfurella sp.
TCACTTGTATCTTCATAAAAACTGCGCTCTCTAGAAATTCTTACACCGCTTGGCGGCACAAAGCCTGGCCATTTTTTCAAGTTATATACTCCTTCTAAAGTTTCTGCCGCTCCACCGCCATTAATATAACCACCTTTCCAATCTATGTTGCCAATAAGTGCATTTAATAGCAATACAGCTCTAGCGTTGTAATAACCATTAGCATGCATAGCAGGACCTCTATAAAGATCAGCGACCGCTTTTCTGCCATGGGATGTAAACTCTTTTGCTAATTCTACTATCTTTAATTTTGAAATACCAGACTCCTTTTCGTACCACTCATAAGTGTGGCTTTGAGCTTCTTTCCATAAATATTGCATAGCAGTCATACATTTTACGCCATTAATTGTTATAGGGTCTAAAGATAAAAAACCAGTGGGCCAAAGCTCTGCTTTTTTTGTAGTGCTTGCTTCAACTGGCTTTTTGGAATCTTTATCAATAACTAGAAATTCTTCCACTGCTTTTGGTTTTTTTGTTTTTTCATCTATAACCATTTTTTTATTAGGCGACTTCAAAAACAAACCATAATCAGGGTGGTCTTTGTCAATAACAATTAAATAACTTGCGTTAGAATAGTTTGGTTCATTTTGTTCAATAGCATCCTTATAATTTGGAATTTCTAAATATGACTCATTGTAACGTTTATTTTCAATAATCCACCTAATCATACCCATAGCAAATGCACCATCTCCGCCAGGCTTAATAGGCACAAAATCTGCGTGTGCGATTTGATTGCCACCGCGTGGATCTATAAATACTACTTTTTTTCCACTTGATGTAGCTTCTGCAGAACGTCTAGCCAATGTTTGCATAGGAAAATTTGCTTCATAATAGTTAGACCCAAACACTAAAACAAGCTCTGCATTTGGTTGATCTGGTTTTAACATATTAGTCCCTGGATAAGTTCCATTTGTGGCAACATGATGAGTCAATTCACATACTGAAACATGAGGTATAGCATTAACTGAGCCAAAAGCACTAGCAAATCTTATTAAAATATTATTCTGACCACCTTCTGCTCTTCCCCAATATGACACATATTGATTCGTCTTAGGTCCAAAATCTGGGTATTCTTCATTTGCGGGTATAAATCTATTTTGCCCATTGTTCCATAAATGCTTAAAACCTTCAACAAATCTATTTTCTTCTCCAGGTACATCTTTAAAAAGATAGCCACCATTTACTACTTCGTCAATTAACTGTTCATAAGATATAGTTTTAAATTTCCTTGAGCCTCTTGGACCAATTCTTTTTAGTGGCTTGTAAATTCTATATGGATCATATACAGTTTGTCTACCTGCTTGCCCTCTTGGGCAAAGGGAATGTGAACCATTAACATGTGGTTTTTTCGATGTATCAAACGTTGTTCCTACATAAGTTATCGCTTTATTTTGTGGCGTAGCATATGGTATTGGCGGTTGTGTGGTTTGGATATCGTATGGATTTCCATCAAGTTTAATTATTGTACCTTTATAAATTCTAGCCATTAGAGCGCAATCGCTATGGCACTGTTTGCATGTAGAAAATTTTACTTCTACACCTGGCCATGTTTCTATTCTTCCTGGGTAAATATATTTACCATCATAGTGTATGTACCTTCCAGGTCTTTGTTGGCTTATTCCTACTCCTAATCCAGCTAAACATACACCAAAAGTAGAATATTTCAAAAAGTCTCTTCTATCCATAAAATTTCCTCCTATTTATTTTCATTATCTAATGGTTGAGATTGAGTATTGTCTTCCCATCCAAATAACCATGCTAAGATGAAAAAAAATACTAGACCTAAACAAAGCAGCCCTATTCCACTAAGTATTCCATCAAAGCCCAACCATGGTGCTTTAAATATTATTGTGCCTTGTGATATCTTTGGCAACAACTGACCACCTATTACTGTATCATATCTCATTTCCCAAACGCCAAAGTTTATTAAGATAGCAAGAATAACCATTAAAAAATTTGATTGTCTAACTTTTTTAAATAATAAAAGAATCAAAGGTACTACAAGACCTATCAAGATTTGATAAATGTGATAGTTTATAGACAAAACTCCTCCCCAATTATAGACAAGCTTCCATCCATGAAATACTTCACCTGCTGTATATGCTCTCACAGAATAAAGTTTATCTACGAGATCCAAAAACAAATCTGATAAAATAGCAAAAATTGTAAATATACCAAGAGCATTTAGGGCTTCAGCGTTTACCTTATTTTTCTTGGAATAAAAAGTATAGCCTATGACATAAAAAATTATAATAGTAGCAGCGCCAGACACAATAGCCGAAGTAATAAACATTAGCATCATCACAGAGCTTTCCCATAACGCTCGTGCTTTAATGGCTCCAAATACAAATCCAATATAGCCGTGAAATGCAAATGCTAGGGGCACGCCAATTGCAGAAATTATAAAAAGTGCTTTCTTATCTTTTTTTATGCTTTCTTCTGAAGTCGTCAATCTTCCAAATGTTAAAAATTTTGAAATACTTCCTCTTAATCCACTTTTTTTAGATCTCTCTACATTGTCTACTCTATAGTCAAAATACATCTCAAACAGCATCAAAATCACATAAAGTGTCCATATTACAATAAAAACACCAAGTGGTGAATATGGAAAATGATCCCTTACATATAATTCCCACATCGCCCTTGAGGGTTGAAGTGCGTCAACTAATGGTGCAAATGCTGCTAATAATACCATTGCAAAGCTAACTGTGGCTGCTAGTTTTGCCACAGGATCAAATTTTTTAAATCCAAACAAATGTGAAAGCGAATCAATAACAAACGCTCCTGCCATTAATCCTGACAAAAATGGGTATATTACAATAGGCAAACCCCATATGGGCGTTTCTAAAAATTGTCCTTCTAACATAATTTCCTCCTTATACAGCAAATTGCTTAAATGGGTTTTTCTTTTCTTCAATTTTCGGTAATTCAACCTCTCCACCAAGTTGCTTGTAATCAGTTGTGTTAAAGCCAATTGTATATGTAAATTCCATAAAAACTTTATCTATTGATGTTGTACCTTCTAAATTGCCATTTAAATTAATATAAAATACTTGAGGATCTGTACCCTGAGAAATCATTAGTCTTCCTGTAGGAAATTCACTAATTAGTTTTGAAACTTCACTGTTTGGATCGTTTAAATCACCAAAGACTCTTGCTCTACCTACACATGAAGTTACGCAAGCAGGTTCAAGACCAGCATCAACTCTGTGAACGCAAAATGTGCATTTATCCGCAGTCATTTGAATAGGATTTAAGTATCTCATATCATAAGGGCAGGCTTGGACGCACGTTCCACATCCTATACAAACTTCATAATCAATCAATACTATGCCATCCTGTCTTTTAAAAGTAGCCTTTACGGGGCATACCTGAACGCAAGGAGGCTCATCACAATGATTGCAAATTCTAGGTAGCATAAATTTTTTTACATTTGGTTCATAAGAACCGTCATCTGTAACTATCATACCGTTGATAGCAGGTTTAATAGAACCTACTTCCATCACATCTACAATTGTTCTAAAAACGCCTAACGGGACATTGTTTTCGCTTTTGCAGGCAACAACACACGCTTGGCATCCTACACATTTTCTATTATCCATAACCATTCCCCATTTGTGTTTTGGATGTGTTTTTGGTATGTCAGAGAAATTATCGTGCCAAATTGGTAAATTATTGGGGTTTAAAATTTTTTTCCAATCATTCCAGCCGTCTTCAGTATTAAATACGGGATTTTCCCAACCCATCCATCTGTGATTAGGTAATGGTCCAGTCACTTCATTACTCGATTCAACATTATTATCTTCGCTGCTATCAACAGTTTTTTTTGACGCTTGTTTTTGCGCATTAGCATTTTTAGTAAATAAAGAAAAAACAAGCGCGCCACCCAAACCAAAACCTAATGTTTGAAATAGCTTTCTTCTAGAGTTTTGCTCTTTTTCTTGCACATCGGGGTTTTCACCAACACTTGAGCTCATATTACCTCCTTTGAGATATTTAAATTCAAGCTTAATAATAAACCAAAAAAATAATTAATAAATAGTCTATTTATTGAATTTTTATTATTGATTATAACTACTTATGTGGTAAAAATATCCAAAAATGTAGGATTTTATCTTACATTTCAAGCAAGTTTAATTTAATGATTAAATTTAGTAATTCTGTTTTATCCATTTCAAGCTTAGCGAGGGCTCTCATCCTATACGTAGCAACAGTTTTTTCTGATAAGTAAAGCTTTTCGCCAATTTCTTTATTTGTGAAGCCTTTTGCAACTAATATCGCTACTTCTTTTTCTCTCTCGCTCAATGTTTCCCAAATTGTTTCTTCACGTGTTTTTTGTACTCTCATTTTTTTTACATACATTTTATTAATTAAAGATGGTTGTATGTAAATTTCGCCTCTTGCAATTGTTTTTAATGCATAAATTAAATCTTCATCTGCTGCTTGTTTTAAAATATATCCAGATGCACCTTCTTCGAGTGCCTTTTGCAAATAAATTTGATTCTCGTGCATTGTTAGAACCAAGATCTTGGACTCAACCGATATTTGTTTTAATTTACTTAAAACATCCAAGCCACTTATTCCTGGTAAACTAATATCAAGTATAACAATATCGGGTTTAAATTTTTGAGTGTACTCTATAGCATCGTTTGCATTATTTACACTTGCAACTACTTTAAACATTTTATGGGCTTCTATAAGCATTTTTAGACCTGATACAACAATACTGTGGTCATCAACAATTAAAATTGTAAAAAAATTTTCCATAATCCTCAATTAAGCAGGTACACTAAATATAATAACCGTACCATTTTCATTATCCGAATTTATTTCAAAATTTCCGCCCAGCATAGTTATTCGCTCTTTCATGCTATATATGCCAAAACCCGGGTTATTTTTTTGATTAACATCAAATCCAATACCATTATCTTCGATTATTCCATGCAAAACTCCCTCGTGCCACTCCAAAAAAACCTTTAAAAATGAAGCTTTTGAATGTTTAACTACATTTAAGACTGCTTCTTGCACAACCCTATAAATGCTTGTTTCTATATGAGAATCAAACCTTCTTTGTTCTATGTTGAATGTATTAAAGCTATAATCGATGCCGTTTTTTACAACAATGTCATTTAGATAATATTCGATAGCTTTAGATAATCCCATTTCATCCAAAATGCTCGGCCTTAAATTCTTTGCCATATCATGAATTAGATTAACTTCTTTTGTCAGATGTTTTTTGAGTTCGGCGAAAATTTTTTTTGCCTCATCAAGAGAATTTGACTCTTCAACTAACTTTATTCTCATTTTTAAGTATGCAAAAAATTGTCCAAGTTCATCGTGCAATTCCCTTGAAATTCTTTTTCTTTCTTCCTCTTGGGCATTAATTATTTTATTGACAAATTCCTTTAGCAAAATCTCTTTTTTTTCTCTTTCTTTCTCTAAAAAATTTAACTTTTCTGTCATTGAATTAAAAGATTCAATCAATCCACCCAAATCATCGTAAAACTTTGAAGAATTAACTTTAATGCTATAGTTACCATTAGAAATTTCTTTTGTAGCTTTTTTCAATAAGAAAATTGGCTTCATTATTAAATATGTTATTATGCTTGCAAAAATAACACTTATAAATATTCCTAAAATTATTATCAACAATATACTAATTATTACACTATTAACAACATTTTCTGAATGTTTTGTAGAAACACCAACCCTTAAGATGCCTAAATCGCCATTTAAGATCGGTTCTTTCACATCTATTACTGAGCCTAAATTTGTTTTTATCTCTCTGATACTTGTTTTTTTGAAATCATAATTGTTTACATTCAATAATGATTTAGGAAAGACATTATGAAACGTAGAGGCAAAAATTTGTTTATTAGGTGTTTCAACAAATGCATATAACAAATCTGCATTGCTTTTTTTAGAATCATCCAATATTTTTGTCAAGCCAAAAATATCATTGTCCAAAATATAATTTACAGATTGATATGAAAGTTCTTTAGCAATAGATAAACTCAATTCATTTAATTGATCAGAATTAAATTTATAAAATGTTCTTTCAATAACGAATATAGTCAATGTTCCAATTAAAAAAGATGTAAATACAATAAGGCCTAATATTTTAATATAAAGAGGAACATTGTATATTTTTAACAATGTTTCTTCTAAAACTTTTTTATTGATCATTTATAATAAATACTTTCATAAAAATTTTTTGGTGGTAAAATAAATTTATCTACACCGATTTGTTTTAAAATTTGCCTACCTTTCGAATTTCTATCCATATTAAGCAAAATGTTCTGAATTTTTTTTTGCATTTCTTTGCTCATTTGTTTAGGAACAACTACAGGAGGTATAGCAAAAGGTGGCGATTCAATTAGAATTTTTGTATTTTCGCGTATTTTAGGAGAATGTTCAACTGCATAATTATAAACGATACCATCTACAGATGCAGCATTGACAATATTATTAGAAACAGCCTCAATAGAAAAAGTGTGAGAATATGTGAAAGTAGTATTTTTAAAAAAAGTTTTTGGATTTATTCCGTATTGATTAAACAAATCCATTGGAAAAAAATATCCAGTATTTGACAATGGATCCATAAAGGCAAATGATTTGTTTTTTAAATCCCAAATGCTATTTATATTCGATTTTCTATTGACTATAATGTATGCCTTATATGTAATTTTTCCATTTACATTAGGTATAGCAATGACATTAGCCTTATCTTTTAAATTTCCATATACATAAGCGCCTGTACAAATAAATGCTAAATCTACTTTATCACTCTTTATTAAATTGTTAATCTCTGAATAGTTTCGTCTTTGGACTAGGATAACTTTCATGTTCAGTGCATCTTGTAAATATTTTAAAAATGGCCTATAAACATCGTAATTTTGTACGGGTGACATCATCGCAGAAATTGCGACCTTAAAAGTTTTTATATTAGAAGAATTAGGTTCTACTTTTAATATCGTAGTATTATCCAAATTTATGATTTTTTCATCTTTATTTGATTTAGAACAACTAAATAAAGAAATGCATAAAATAAAGCCAAGAAAAAAATATTTCATATTTAAATTATAATATTTCATTTCTAAATTATCAATATGAATACATGAATCTACTTAGTATCAATATATGTCTTATAAAATTATGAATTTTTTAATACAATAACAAGCGCCACAATAAGTTTTATCTTGCATATAGTGTTACACTCCTGTTTAACATTAAAATTTTTTGGCAATATTGGATAAATTCCAATATTGCCAAATTTTTATAGAGCTTCTAAAATAGGCTCTGCGAAACCTATAATACTTGAGTGTGCGGCATGCTTAACAATTTTTATTACTGCAATTAATTCTTCTTTAGTTGCTCCAAGAGTCAAGGCGGCATTTAATTGTGTTTTTATACACTCTTCGTCTTTCATA
>JAVRLY010000048.1:0-9919 GCA_031960885.1 Desulfurella sp.
AAAAAACTAAAAATTTTAAGTATATAAACTTAATTCTCGGTATCGAAGATAATACAGTTTTACTGCCATTTTGGTTTGATCCGCAAGCCAAAAACGATTTTTTTAAAGATATAAATAATTTAGATAACGAATTAATTGACAAAATCATTCCGAGGCTGGGAACAGAAATTAAAATTTTTTTTACAAATCTAGGAACGGCAATCCATTCTAAAATTTATTTACTCGAAAATAGTCTAAATCCAGACACTCATGTAAGAGTAGCTATTGGTTCAGCAAACTTCACTGATACAGCTTTTTCAAATAAAAGGCAATTTGAAGAACTATTGATATTTGATAGCAACTACGATAAAAATATAACAGATGCTTATAAAGCTCGTTTTAAAGAAATACTTGATAATGCAATAGATTACATTCCAGAAAGATATAAAAAAATCAAAAATCACGAAGAATTAAAACTACAAATTCTTAATGTATGTGAAGACACTTACGTAGATACTATTAAAGAAAATATTTCTAAATTTAATTCATCTATATTTTATGTGAATGGTGATTTAGCTAAAGATTTAGGGCTTTTAGAAAATCAAGAAAAAGAATTAGAAAAAGAAATAGAAACAGTTAAAACAACCAACGAAATAATAAAAGTAGTTACAAAACAATCCAAAGGAAAAACCGTATTTATATCGCCAATTGAGATAGAAAAGAAAAAGGAATCTATTATTGCTAAAATCAATACTATTAAAGCAGTTAAAAAAGATTTTGAAGATAATAGAATTAACATTTTATATAATGCTTCTGTAATGTCTTTAGTGGACGAGACAAACAATCTTTATTCTTTTGAGCTTTCTGAAACAGATATTAAAAGGAAAATGAAAATTTTTGATAAATTTATAGCATCATATACGAATTATACAATACATAATGAGAGCAGAGCAGGAATTTCTTATTTTTCTACTCCAGCTAAAATATTTGAAGCGTTGCTTTATGCTTTTACTTCACATTATATTTGGAAACTTAGAATTGAATATTCTAAAAATGAAGATAGTGAAGAAATAAAAAGATATATGCCAATTTTTATGGTTATAGCGGGGCAAACAAATACAGGAAAAACTCAACTTTTAAAATTTATGAGCCATGCGACAGGTAATTTTGGCAATTACTATAAATTCACATTAAGTTCTAAAATGTATAGCACAACTGATATAAACGCCCAGGCCATATATCAACTACTGCAAACACAAAATGTAACTCCGATTTTTGTTGATGAAATAACAAAAGATTATTTCAGTTCTGCTTCATCAAATCAAGCAGCATATAAGGGAGAAACTTTTATCAAAACAACAACTAATAACAAAACCGGCGTTTATCCTTGTTTGATTTCTACCTGCAATACAGATTTTACTGCAGACCCTCAGGTAATGAATAGAATAAAATATATTCATTTAAATAATCCATTTATTGAAACAAAAAGAGAAGAAATGTTGAAATATTTTAACGATATAGTTGCAGAATTTGGCAATGAACTTCATAAGGATTTTTGTTTTAGATTTGAAAACATTTTCAAATTAGGAATCGATAAATTTGATTACGAGGATTTTTTAGCAATAGGTAGAGCTATATTTAAAAATTATATAAATATTAGTTTTACAGAGATTCCTGTTTGGTATAATGAAAAGAAAATAAATGATTACTATACAAGAGGCAAGTACATTTGGAGAGCTTATTATATACAAAAACCAAATGCATTTAAAGTAATTTCTAACGAGATTTTAGTGGATGATGCTATACTTTTTGGAAATGATATGTCATCTTCTACCAAAAGAAAAGAATCTATTCAATATCTTCCACATTCTGTTATTCTCGAAACTAAGGGCGTGTTAAAGCTCGATAAAAATAGTTTCATGAATTTTATTCAAGACAATAATGGTGAATCTGGTAACAATAATATTATTAAAAGGGTGTTGAATTTATTTAGGATGTGATTTTTGAAATTAATTGGATCTATTTTATATTTTGATCGTTTATATAGATTATCTGCGTTATTGGGTAGATTATTTGGATATATTTTTTTGCGAGATGTTATAGTGTAGATTAGTGAAAATGAAAATCATTTTTAACAGTATTGTTAGTTTTTTAAAAGATAACGGTTTTTTTGTTGCAGCATCTTTATCTTTTTATTTTATACTCTCGCTAGCGCCGTTTTTATTGTTTTTAAGTTCCATATTTGTATTTTTGGTTTCTAACTACACTCAGTATTACGATTTTATTGTTCAAAAAATTGTGTTCATTTTCCCACCCATGTTTAAAGGCATTATACTTGATATTATAAAGCCACTAATTTACAAAAAGATTAGCTACTTTAGCCTTTCCTTATATGCTGCAACATCCCTATCGTTTTTTTATCTCTTGGACATTTACATCAATAAAATCTTTAAATTTTACAAAAAAAGACCCGTCTTAGAAGTGGTTTTTATCTATCTTGCGTTAATTGGCATTATGATGGTGCTAATTATTGCTTATCTAGCAAACTTTTTTTTGCCTATTGAAATAGTTAGTAAATTTTTAAAGAATACTTTTAAACTTTATGTGTTTATTGATTTTTTTGGTACATATATTGTTCCTTTTTTGTCTTTGTTTTTGATGTCTTTTTTATTGTACAAAATTTTACCACGAAACAAAGTAAGCTTCAAAAATGCGAGCATTGGAGCTTTATTTTTTGCATTTGTGCTTGAGCTTACAAAACGATTGTTTATAATTTATGTTACAAGCATTGGGAGACTAAATATTATATATGGTGCTTTTTGGGGATACATTGCTTTTCTAGTATGGGTATATATATTCTTTTGTACTTTTTTAATTGGAGCCTATATTGTATACAATTTGGAAAACAAAAGCACTTAGGAAAACCTTAAGCTTCAAATTGCTCTATAAATTTAAAAAGTGCAAATTGTTTTGCAACACGCCCACTATATATACCGTAGGCTAAAGCAAAACTTTTTGCTTCTTGTTCAATATCAAAATTTACTTTAACATTGTACTCACTAAGGTAAAATGCGACTACATTTATAAAATCAGCAAAATTTAGTGGATAAAAGCCAATAGGCAAACCAAATCTGGCAAAAAGTGAAATTTTTTCATTTTCTTCTTCTTTTTCAAATATATCGCTATCAAGATTCAGCGCTTTTTGTTTAATAATATGCTTTTTGTTTGATGTAACTAAAAATATGCAATTTTTTGGCTTTTCTTCCAATGAGCCTTCTATTATGGATTTAAATTTTCTAAACTCTTTGTCGTTTTCCTCAAATGCCAAATCATCAAAATAGATAAAAAATTTATGCTTGCTCTTTTTTACAATATCAAACAATTCGTATATAGAATAAATATCTTCATCTAAATATTCTATACATCTTAGACCTTTTGATGCAAATTTATTAAGTAAATACTTAACTAAAGATGATTTGCCAAGCCCATTTTCACCATAAAAGAACATATTTAACGCTTCAAAGCCACTACACAATGCCAATGTATTTTTAGTTGTAATTTTTATTTGTTTGTCCAAAAAAAGTAATTTTTTAGGCGGATTGAAATTTTCCAGGCCTTTTAAAGCACCATCATGCCACCTTGCTATTAAATAACTCTCAAACACAAACATATAGTATTATAAAAAAATTATTTTTTCAAGAGGTAGGGTTAGATGCACATCTAACCCTTTAAAACATGCTTACTTCTTTTCTGTTTTTTCAGCTTTTTTTGGAGCTTCTTTCTTAACTGTGGCTTTTTTTACAGCTGCTTTCTTTACTGTAGCCTTTTTAACTTCTTTTACTTCCTTTTTAGCAGGAGCTGGTTTAGCATTTTCTGCAGCCAACACAGGACTTACCATCAAACCCATAACTACGCATGAAGCTAATAACTTCTTTAACATACAAACACCTCCAAGTGATTCTTGAAAAAACACTCTACACATACATGGTAAAATTAAAGTAAAATTTAATGAGATTGATTTTTTTTGAATATGAAGTATTTTACAGTAAATACTTTTGAGGAGGAAAACTATGCAAGCGGTTTTTTTCAATCTAGCACAAAGCTATGAACCACAAGAAGGTTGGAAACGCTCAATTCTTTGTAATCGCAAGTCCATATCTATAGAATACTTTACAAAACCACCGCATCATGCTTCTTTAGAACACTCCCATGAAAATGCCCAAGTTTTAATAGTATTGAAAGGAAAAATGTCTGTAAAAAATCAAAATAGTGAAATAATCTTGTCAGAAAACGATTGTGTATTTATAGAAAGTAACGAGCCACACTCAATAACTAATTTACTCGATGAAACCTCAATAGGCATTGATATTTTCATACCTGGTAGAGATATTAAGTTTTGGCTTAATAAACTAAACAAATCATAACTACCTAATAGGTGTCATCACATATATATAATTTATTTTATTCTCACTGATTGATTTTAATTCAATAGGTTTTATCTCTTCTTTATAGTAAAAGTAAACTTGATTTGATTGTACATGGTTTATAAAATCCAAAGCGTATCTACCGCTAATTTTTAACGTAATGGGGTTTGTTTGTTTGCCTTCGCATGGCAAAAAATCAATAATATCGCTTGCTATTTCTCCCTCTTGATTTGATGAATTAAGCAATACTCTATGTTCTTGAATATTGAACTCAACGACTGCCAACTCATCATTGCTTAACACTAATACCTTTTGCAAAGCACTCTTTAATTGTTCTTTATCAAAAACAATGCATTGCACATTTTGCGCATCATCTAAAACAACTGCCTGATACTGTGGAAATTTTCCTTTTATAACTTTTGATATAATGACTGCATTAGCACACTGAAAAGCTATTTTTGTAACATTTTCACCATCGCTTTTATAAAGCATAACAATTTTGTCATTTACTTTCAATATTTTACTCAATTGTAAAAGGCCCTCTTTTTCAACAATACAATAAAAATTTATATCATCATCTATTGATTTATTAATCCAAAATAATCTTGTTCGGTTTGTAGCTACAAAATTGATAAGATTTTGCTGAATGTCAATTAAAACCCCAGTGAACTCACGTGCTTGCTCATCATCTTTGCCACTAGCAATATGAGCTTTGAGTAATTCCAAAATGTCATTAGAATCAAAAGTACCTACTATTTTGTAGTCATCTATTGATTCTAATGGATAACCATCTGTTGGAAACACTTTAGCTGTAGTTTTATAAGCACCATTCTTTATAGTTAACAAACTTTCATCAAGTTCAAAAATTATTTCTCCATTCAATGGTTTTAATCTATCAAATAAATCTGGTTTTGCCAAAAATTCACATTCAATGTCGCCTTCAATCTGCGAAAAGGCATTTATTTGCACTACTTCATTTGATGAAGTAATGGATAATTGGTTTTTTTTAATGCTTACATAGTAGTTGCTTAATATGGAGCTTTTATCTTTAAATAAACCTCCAGATACATTAAATATTAACTTCTTTATAATACTTGCATCAATACTAAATTGCATAATACCTCCTTACTTCTTTCAAAATATCTATTATATCTAAAAAAATATAAAAATCCATTAAATAAAAAGCGAAAGATGCAAGAAAGCTAATTTAGCCTTCTTGCATATAGAAATTTAAGGATTTGTGCCTTTAACAAAAGGAATATCTTTGTCCATTGATGCTTTTACCAAAGAGCCGTTGTAATCCCATACTAGTTTATCGTCCAAAACAGCATTTGCAATAAACCATAGTCCGCTGCCCCAATATCCAATATGACAATATGAAATCATTGGTTTATTTGGGTCAATACCAGCTTTTTTGAGTATTTTTTCTATCTCATTCTTTGGTTTTAACACATAATAATTTCCTTCTTGTTGCATATATTGGCCAACAAAGACATCTCTTGCACCTTTTATATGGCCTAATTTTGTAACTCCAAATTTCTCATCACTAACTTGGCCTGTGTATTCTGGATACATTCTTGCGTCAACAAATTGCACTTGATTTTCGTGATTAACAGCCCACCTTACAAAATCTTCATTTGCAAAAACAAATGAACTATTCCTCTCTATTGTAAAATGACTACTTTTTAAAGCATAATCACCATTTTGCGTAGGCCTTTTTTCATCAACCCATTTATCAATACCACCATTTAAATAGTATACATTCTTTACACCTGCATAGTATAAAACTGCCATAATGCGCGTGGCGCTTGTCAGTGCAAATGCGGGGTTTCCTCCTTTTACGCCAAATGCTGTTGATGAGCCAGTGTATACTACACAGTCTGAATCATTTTTTATGCCTTTTTGGGATAAAACTTTTTGCAATTTTGGGTTGGCATCTACCACAGCAAACGGATTTGGGCCATATCCACTAAATAAACTACCAACTGGCGAGATATTGATAGCGTTTGGTATGTGAGATGCTATGTATGCGTCGTGACTTCTTGCATCAATAATAACCAAATTCTTGTCGGTTTTCATCATTGAAGCAAGCTCACTGGGTGTAACTATACCAATTTTTGCAAATGCAATACCAAAACTACCAATAAACCATAAAAATACTGTAGCTAGTAATACAAGCTTTTTCATAAAGCAACCTCCTTAAATAATTTTTTTACATTGTAAGTTAATCATGTTATAAATTATTATCAAATCAAAGTCAATATATTAGGATTATTAATTATTTTAATATATGGAAAAATCCTAAAAATTTAATTACATAAGTAATTAATTGATACCGCTAATTTTAATAAAAATTTGACAAAAATTTGCACATTGTATAATTTATAAGTTAAGTTATATTGTTTTTTTATAGGAGAGGTACATGATTTTAGATGATTTTTTAAAAAGGTGTAAGTTAAAACCAAAAAATGTAGTTTATCCAGAAGGTGAAGATGAAAGACTTATTCAAGCGGCTTCTTATTGTAAAGTACACAATATTGCACAACCTATACTTATAGGCAACAAAAAAATTATAGAAAGTAAAGCGCATAGCTTAAATGCTAACATTGATGGTGTACAAATATTGGAAGTATCTGATTTTGATTATACACAAGAGCTTTTCGATACAATTAATGCCGATAAAAAAAGAATAGACAAAGATCAAGCAAAACTCTTATCACAAAATCCACTCTATGTGGGAGCATTGTTGACAAAAAAATCTATAGCAGATATGTGTATTGGCGGTGCGATTAGCGATACTGCAGATGTAATAAAAGCAGCTCTGTATGTGATAGGCTTAAAAGATAACATTAAATTGCTTTCAAGCTTTTTTTTAATGGAGTTACAAAATACCGAGTTTGGCAATAATGGCGTTCTTTTTTTTGCCGATTGCGGTGTAAATCCAGATCCAAATAGTCAACAATTAGCTGACATTGCAATTGCTACAGCTGATAACTTTAAAAACTTAATGAATACACAGCCTATTGTTGCAATGTTATCATTTTCCACAAAGGGTAGCGCTAAACACAAAATGCTTGATAAAGTAATTGAAGCAGTTGAAATTGTCAAGCAAAAGCGACCAGATATTATAATTGATGGTGAGCTTCAAGCAGATGCCGCTTTAGTTGAAAGCGTATGTTTGAGAAAAGCGCCAAATAGTCCTGTAAAAGGCCATGCTAATGTGCTTATTTTTCCAGATTTAAATGCAGGCAATATTGCTTATAAGTTGGTAGAGCGTCTTGCAAAAGCTCAAGCTATTGGTCCTATCATGCAAGGTTTAAAAAAACCAATGCATGATCTATCGCGTGGGTGTAAATATATGGATATAGTTTATTTAACAGCTATATCTTCATTTCAAGCATAGTGGGAGCATTATGAAGATTTTGGTATTAAATTGTGGAAGTTCATCCGTTAAATTTGATTTATTTGATTGGTCTGCCCAAAAAAATTTAGCAAAAGGCTTAATTGAGCGCGTTGGCACGCTTAACGCTACAGTTCATTATAATAAAACAAATATTGATCCCATTGTTTATCAAAAAGAAATCAAAGACCACACAAAAGCTATAAACGAAATGTTTAATCTCATAGTTGGAGAACATGGTTGTTTGAAGGATTTAAATGAAATATACGCCATAGGACATAGAGTCGTGCATGGAGGCGAAAAATTTAAAAAAAGTACATTAATAGATGATAAGGTGATATCAACAATTAAAAAATTATCAACTTTAGCACCTCTACATAATCCACCAAATTTAGCAGGCATTTTAGCAACTAAAGAGTTATTGCCAAATGTGCCTCAGGTAGCAATATTTGATACCGCATTTCATTCCACTATACCAGATTACGCTTATATATATGCTTTGCCTTTTGAATGGTATGAAAAATATGGTATAAGGCGATATGGTTTTCATGGCTCAAGCCATTTGTATGTTTCGCGCAGAGCTGCAGTTATGCTTGATAAACCTATTAAAGATGTCAATTTAATAACGTTGCATATTGGAAATGGTGTATCATTTAGCGCTATCAAGTCTGGCGCAAGCATAGATACATCTATGGGTTTTACACCTTTGCAAGGCGCTGTTATGGGCACAAGATGCGGCGATATAGATCCAGCCATACCACTATATATGCAAGAAAAATTAAAACTAAGTCCAAGCCAGATGATGGATATTTTGAATAAAAAGTCTGGCTTACTTGGTATAACAGGCAAATACTACGATAGAAGAGATATAATAAATAGTGCTAAAGTGGATATTGATAATATTGATGAGTACGATTATGAAAATTTAATAGGTGATATTGAACAAGAACACCTATCGATATTTAAAAAAGCTGAAGAAGGAGACCCACGTTGCATGCTTGCTTTGCAGATTGAAGCATATGAAATTAGAAAGTATTTAGGTTCATATTTTTTTGCTCTAAATGGCTATCTAGATGCAATTGTCTTTACAGCAGGCGTTGGAGAAAATTCGCCACTTTTGAGATATATGGTTTTAAGAAAACTAGAAAATTTGGGTATAGTGCTAGACAAAGAAAAAAACTTAAAGGCTAACTCAAGTGTTGGTGAAACTGCCATTACAAAAGATTACTCCAAAGTAAAAGTTTTTGTTATTCCAACAGATGAAGAAAGGGTATTTATTGAAGATACAGTTGCAGTTTTAAGTGGAAATTACAAAAGTCATGTTAGCTATGAATATACTTTTCAAAAGAAAAACTTTAAGCCACTAAAATAAATTTGGGTTTTTCTTAAAATTATAGATTTTGTAATTTGATTATAAAAACAACAAAAATTGCGTCTTATGGATTTATTTAATTTGACTTTTACTTTATAAATAAGTATAATTTGGCAGAAATTAAATAAAAGAGGTAGAGGTGCACACGTATAAAGTATTAACAATGATTATATACAAAGATGAAAAAAAAGTTGTAACAACAAATATAGTAAAAGCTCAAAGCAAAAGCGAAGCTAAAAAGATAATGATTGAGCGCTATAAAAGGTCTCCAAATGTATCTGAAATTTTGATAAATGAAGAAACTGATGTTATAAAAATATTATAAGAGGAGGTGTCATGTCAAGAAATATTGCATATATAGTCTCAGATGATGAAAGTGAAAAACTTATTCAAAAAGCAACTATAGATAGTTTTGCAAAACAAAACGGTTTTGATAATTTAGAATATTTCTACGAAAACGAAAAAAGTTATGTAAGCTGGAAAAATCGCGACTTAGGTAAGATTATTTTGCCATCTTTAGTTGAAGGTGATAATTTTATTGTTTCAGATGGTGCAAAATTGGGCAATTCAACACCTGAAACTGATGTGGTACTAATGTATTTTGCAGATAAACAAGTAAATGTTTACTTTGCAAAAATTCGTATGAAAATACTATAAATTTATATACAAATATACAAACGTAAGTTCATAATAAAAAAATTTGCATAATTTATAAAAAATACTTAAATTAAACAAAGGGGTATT
>JAVRLY010000049.1:0-7257 GCA_031960885.1 Desulfurella sp.
TATTAGTAATTTATGTTTAATGTTAGTATTGAAAGTATTATCATAGAAACTATTGTGTATATACTCATAAGTATAATAGTAAAAATCTTATTAAATGATGATGATGTAAAAAACATTAGGCGGATTTTGCTTTTAGGTTATTTGGTTTTTGCAAGCCTATTTGTTTCTATGATTGTTTTTATTGCTGTAAGTATAGCTATCGTACTGATTTCTATTGGCATAAGAAAAGTTTTTGAGTATTGATTACAACATAATAGCCGCATTATATGCATCGCAAATAGCAGCATGTACATCGTGTGGTCTTTTACAGTCTCCAATATTAATTGTATCTATACAAAAATTAATTTTGTTTATTAAATCCACATTGGGCATTCTGCCAAGCGCAAGTACAAGATAATCAAAAGTATATTTATCAAGTGTATTTTCGTGTTGAAAAATGGCTGTATTATTTTCAATATTTACCAATTGATGATCCAAAAATACCTTTATGTTTGAATGCAAAGACTCTAGGATTGGTAACCTTAAAACTTCTACAGTATTTTTAAGCAAACTATCTTCCATTTCAAAAACGCTCACACTTAATCCTTGGTTTGCCAAAAAATTCGCTGTTTCAAGACCCACAAGACCACCCCCAAGCACAGCAACACACCTTGCATCAAATGGCACTCCAAATTCTAACACTTCATCCGCTGTTAATGCATACTCATTGTTTAAAGCAAATTCTGGGATGTAGGGGCTTGAACCTGTTGCAAAAACCACAATATCTGGTTTTTCGCTTTTTATTAAGTCAGTATCTACCTCGATATTTGTATAAACATCTATATTTAGATTTTGAATCTCATATGTAAAATAATCTATGATTTTTTTAAATTCTTGCTTGTATGGTGGTTTATAAGCTAAGTTTATTTGTCCACCAATTTTGGGCTGTTTCTCAAACACTACACAATTTAAGCCTTTTCTCTTTGCAAACACAGAAAAAGCTAATCCTGCTACCCCGGCACCTACAACCATAACCTTTCGTTTGTACATAAATGGTTGTTGAAAAACTTTTGATGAATATGGATTTGGGTTTATTAGACAAGACATTTGTTTTTGGGCCCCAATGTTTGCAATACATTCTTGATTGCAATTCAAACAAGGCACAACAGATCTTAACTGGCCATTTTGCCACTTTGTAGCTATTTTTGGATCAGCAATTAGCGATCTTGCAAGACCCACAAAATCCGTTTTTTCTTGTTCTATTGCAAGAGTAGCAATATCAAAGTCATTTAACCGATTGGCAGCAATAGTTGGTAGGTTTGTGTTCGCTTTTATTTGAGAGGCAAAATCCAGTAAAAAACCTTTTGGGTATATTGCGTTAGAAACATGAATAAAGGTCTTGATACCTGCAGAAACACTTATTAAATCTACACCGATATTTTTTAGTTCTTTAGCAAACATAAGCGATTCATTTAAATCAATGCCACCTTCTACAAAATCAGACGCATTGACGCGAACACTCAAAACTTGATCTTTTAACTTGTGCCTTATAGAACCAATTATCTCTAAGGGCAGCCTAAAACGATTTTGCAATGTGCCACCGAATAAATCACTTCTTTGATTAAAATAACTACTCAAGAATTGCCCAAGCAACCACCCATGTGCGCAATGGATTTCTATTATATCGAAGTTAGAACTCTTAGCCCTAAGCGCTGCATTGACAAAACTGTTTTGAATGTCTTCTATGTCTAAAATGGTTAATTCATTTATAGTTTTTGATTTAACATTCATTGCAAGCTGTATACCAGCTAAAGCGCCATTATTATGAATAACATTACTTATTTTAGACAAGCCGTCAATTTTATCATCGCTTTCTATACCTAATTGATTTGCAAACGATTTACCCATAAGATGCGCATATGAAGCTTCTATTATAATTGCTGCTAAATTTTCTCTTAATGAGTAATAATCTATGTTTTTTTGACTTACACTGCCATCGGAGTTTGCATAATTTGTTACAGTAGGCAACATTATCAATCTATTTCTAAATAAGTGGTTTTTTATAGAGTACGAAGAAAATAATACATTACTCATCTATTGACTTTAAAAAATCAAAAAAATATTGATCAAATAAGGCTTCATTTTCAAAATAAAAAGGATGGTTTAATCCCCTAAATGTGTGCAACACTGCATTAGGCATTACTGCCTTCAACATATTGCCAATTTCGGGATTAACTTTATCATCATTTGAACCCCACAAAAGCAGGGTTGGAATATTTAGATTTTTAAACGATTCAATCTCATTTTCAATCCACGCGGGAGCCGCTGCAACGATTGCCCTTACTTTTTGGGGATACCTCAGGGCATATTTTAGAGCAAACCCTCCACTCATTGAAGCTCCAAATAAAACAAAGTTGTCTAATTTTTTATACTCCACAAAAGTTTCTATAAAATCGACAGGTTCAATGTTATTTGACAAAGATTTGCCAAAACCTGGGAAATCAAATGCCAAGAAACGATATTTTAGATTGTACAGTCCAATTAAAGTATCGTTAAGCTTTAACCAATCACTTGCTGTATAACTTTTGCCATGCATAAAAACAATATCTTTTTCGCCTACTGGTTGTTTGATATAAAATACTTTTTTGCCTGCTATTTCTTCTTCTTTTTCAACAAAATACATAGATACTCCTAGTTAAAAATGATGGT
This sequence comes from Desulfurella sp., assembly GCA_031960885.1. Classification (GTDB taxonomy): domain Bacteria; phylum Campylobacterota_A; class Desulfurellia; order Desulfurellales; family Desulfurellaceae; genus Desulfurella. The sequence continues at coordinate 2,689 of JAVRLY010000049.1, forward strand.
TTTTACTAGTTCAATGTCATCAATTTTTTTAAGTAAATTAATAGCTTCTTGCGAAGGCTGAGTGTCAAGCTCTATAAATGACATTGCAAGTCCGCTTTTTTGTCTCGAAAGATGAAAACCTGCTATGTTTATGTTTAAATTACCTAGTATTGTGCCAATTTTTCCTATAGTGCCCGGTTTGTCTTTGTTTATAATATACAAATATATACCTTTTGGCGTTATATCTGTTCTAAATTCATCAACAAGAACAATTTTTTGATTACCATCTTCAAATAAAGTAGCACCAATGGTTTTAGTTTGTTTATCCGTTACGATTTTCATCAATATAAGGTTGTTGTAATTTTCATAGTTTTTTGCTTTTGCTTCTGATACTATAATATCTAATTCTTTTGCAACATATGGCGCATTCATGTAAGAAACGCCGTCGCTCATGCTAAATTCTAAAAATCCTTTGAGTGCTGAAATTGTAAATGGTTGAAAGTTGAATGGTACATCAAAAGCTTTTTCTACAACATCTTCTTCAAAACGAGCACCTACCATTACGATATCTATCTGGCTTGGTCGCCCTTCTACTAGTTGAGAAGCAAGACTGCCCATCTTTTCTGCTAAATCAAAATAAAGCCTATGTTCTTTAGACATTTTATCCTTAATAAATGGAATATTGATTGCATTTTGATAAGGCCTTCCAAGTAGTGCATTTACAATCTGCTGAGCTAAAATAAGCGAAACATTTATCTGAGACTCATTGCTATTTGCACCAATGTGTGGTGTTACAAATACATTATCTAAATCAAGTAAAGGATTATCGGTGGCTGGTTCTTTTTCAAATGTATCTATGCCACACGCTGCTACTTTACCAGATTTTATGCTATCGAACAAATCTTTCTCGTTTATTATGCCGCCACGTGCGCAATTGATTAAAATTACACCATCTTTTGCTTTGTGTATTTCGGTTTTAGTCATCATATTTTTTGTTTCTTTGGTAAGAGGTGTATGAAATGTAATAATATCTGACTTTTCTAGGATTTCATCAAAATCTTCAACTAACTCTACGCCTAAATCCAATGCTTTTGTCTTTTTAATATATGGGTCATAAGTAATACATTTTGCGCCAAATGCTTTTGCCCTTTTTGCCACCTCGCTTCCAACATGGCCAAGACCCACAATGCCTAATATTTTACCAGATAGCTCAACACCCATAAACTTTTTTCTATCCCATTTACGCTCGTACTTTAAGCTATAATGCGCTGTTGGAAGTTTTCGTAATGCATTTAGTATAGTACCCATAGTTAACTCTGCAGCTGCTATAGTGTTGGCCCCTGGTGCATTGATTACAATTATCCCTTTTTTGCTAGCCTCAGCTATGTCAATGCTATCTACGCCTACACCAGCTCTGCCTATCACTTTTAACTTACCTGGATTTGCAAGCGTTTCTTTTGTTATTCGAGTACCACTTCGTGTTATTACAGCATCATAATTACCTATTATTTGTGCTAACTCTTGTGGTGTTAAATTAAACTTTTCTTCGATTTCAATGTTGTTTTTTGTAATATAATCTAAACCTTCTTTTGCTACATGCTCAGTTACTAAAATTTTCATTAAGTTCTCCTTTTTTGCAGGGTTAGAGAAGGCAAGCCTCCTCTACCACCCTAAAATTTTGTTAACCGAATCAACTTGTTCTTTAACTTTTTCAACTGATAGCTTTAACAATGATTGCTCTTCCTCTGTTAATTTAAACTGTAAAATTTTCTCTACACCATTTTTGCCTATAACAACTGGGACACCCAAAAAATATCCTGAAATGCCAAACTCGCCTTCTAGGTAAGCTGCGCATGGCAGTACTCTTTTTTCATCAAATATTATAGACTTTGCCATCTCAACAGCTGCAGCTGCTGGTGTATAATAAGCCGAACCTGTTTTAAGGTGAGCCACAATTTCTGCCCCGCCATTTTGTGTTCTTTTTACTATTGCATCAATTTCTTCTTTTGACAATAGTTCTGTAATTGGCACACCACAGACATTTGCAAGTCGAACCAAAGGCAACATATAATCACCGTGTATGCCCATAACAATAGCATTTACATCTTTTGGAGAAACACCTATAGCATCAGCTAAGAAAGATTTGTACCTTGCTGAGTCTAATACTCCTGCCATACCAATAACTTTATTTTTAGGCAAACCAGACACTTTGTATGAAGTATAAACCATAGCATCAATTGGGTTTGTAACTACAACAACATAAGCATCTTTTGAGTATTCTAATGCTTTTTCTGTCACTTCTTTAACGATTTTAACATTTGTAGCAAGCAAATCATCCCTTGACATACCGGGTTTCCTTGCAATACCAGAGGTAATAATTATAACATCTGAGTCTGCAGTATCTTTATAATCGTTTGTTCCAACAATACTGCAAGATAAGCCAGAAATTGGTCTAAATTGCGATTGGTCAAGCGCTTTACCTTGTGGTATGCCTTCTAAAACATCAAGCAATACTACATCGCCTAAACCTTCAATTGCTGCCCAATGCGCTGCAGTTGCGCCAACATTTCCTGCTCCAATAACAGTAATTTTACTGCGTTTCATAAAAAGCCTCCTTTAAATTTTTTACTATTGTAATATTAATCATTTTTATGTATAATTCAAATTAGAACTTTTAAACGAGGTATTAGGAGATTTTATGGATACGGCTGATTTGTCGTTGCATCATGTAATTGTGTTTAATAGTGTAGCAAAATCACTTAATATGAGCAAAAGCGCTAAAGAACTTTTTGTCACGCAATCTGCAATTAGTCAAACCATCAAAGATTTAGAAACCAAGTTCTCTGTTAAATTATTTTTGAGAAAGAATAGGCGATTGTATTTAACAGAAGAAGGTAGGGAATTTTATTACTATACAAAAAAAGTGTTTGATATTTTAGAAGAAGCTAAATTATGTTTGGAAAATTTCAATGCATTAAAGAGAGGACGAGTATCCATTGGTGCAAGCATGACAATTGGTAATTATCTACTTCCAGAGCTAATTGTAAAATTCAAACAGGCATATCCAGACATAGATTTAAGCTTATTTATTGCTAACAGCACAGAAATAATAGAAAAACTCCGCACATCTGAAATTGATTTGGCTCTCGTTGAAGGCCTACCTTACACAAATGATAAATCGATCAAAATAACGCGTTTTTCTAAAGATAAGCTATCTTTTATTTGCTCACCTCAAAATAAACTTGCTTCTATGGAAAAGGTAGCGCTAAAAGACTTACTAAAGGAACAATTTATTATGCGAGAGCGTGGTTCTGGCACAAGGCAAATAATAGAAGCTGAACTTGCAAAAGCTGGAGTACATATTAAAGTGGCCTATGAATTTAACAATCCGGAGGCTATTAAAAATGCTGTGTCATGTAATCTTGGCATCTCAGCCTTAAGCGATCTGATAATAAAAAGCGAGGTTCAAATGGGCATGCTAAAAGTAATTCCTGTTTCAAATATAAAAATATATAGATGGTTTTATTTGATGAAAATAAACAGCTACAATAAAGCCCAAGCTGTATTTGAAAACTACTTACTTGATGCTTTTAAAAGTCAATCAAAGTGAGCAGTGTCACTATCTTTTAACAGTCCATTTTTTATTTCTGAAATTATATTAATTAAACTTCTGCGCGCCTCTAAATATTTTTGGTCTTCAAAATAATTTAAAGGATATATTGTTTCTACTGAATAAGGTTTTAGTCCTTCATCAACATTAACAAATGTAAATAAACATGAATCGGTTAAATTGCTAATCTTTTTCTCATAGCGCCCAACTCTTGATATCGTTGTTTCAACACATATAAAACTTTTATGCGTATATACTATATTACTTTTAAATTGTAACTTATCACCGATTTTTACGGGGCTTAAAAAATTCATTCGATTTACTGCCGCAATTACTGGTCTTTTTGTTGAAATTAGTTCTGCACACATTGTTGATAATTCATAAGATCTTCTTGCCAAATAACCGCCAAATATTGTTTGATTTGGATTTTTGTACACAGGAAATGTACGCTCCCATGAAGTAAGTGATAACTTGGATGCTAAAATACCATTAAAATCAGGATTTTCTTGAGATTTGTGTAGAGTTTCTAACAGTCTGTACTCTTCTAATGTTGGAGGTTGCCTTTCTAAAGCTTTTTGTTCAAGATAGTGGTTTTTTCTTTCTATAGCTTTTTGATATCTCCTTTTTTCCATATCATCCTTGTAATCTAAAGGGGGCAGTTCCAAACTCACCCTATTGTCTCTTGGCCCACGTCGTGCTACAAGCGTAAAATAGCATGTAGCAATATGCGTTTGTGGGTTTGTCTGCTCAATTCTTATGCCAACTTCCATTGAAGATTTTCCCACATAATTGATACGCGATTTAAATACTAAGTCTCTTGAAATCTCCGCTGGGTTTCTAACTATAATTGTATCTATTGCTGCCGTTACAACAACAGCATCTTCATAAAATTGTTTGATGTATAATCTTGCAGTATCAGCTGCTAAAGTATCCATAATTTCTAACAATAAACCGAATCTTATATTTGCAGGCAAATCTTC
>JAVRLY010000049.1:7357-9543 GCA_031960885.1 Desulfurella sp.
GAAATTGCTCATCATTGCCTACAGCTAAATTGAAATACTTATCTTTAGCTTTAAAGGTTTGATATGGGACAATGTTGGGATGAGCGTTACAATAACGTTTTGGTATTTTATTGCTAACTAAATAGTTTGATGCTACATTTGCTAAAGAAGACACTGCACAATCGTATAGGGCAAGATCAATATACTCAGACTGATTTGTTTTTTGCTTTTTATACAGACTAGAAATAATCCCAATTGCAGCATACAAACCAGACACTATATCCAAAATTGCTACACCAACTTTCATAGGCTGACCTTTTGGACAACCTGTTATACTCATTAATCCACTCTCACCTTGCATAATAAAATCATATCCAGGCAAATGACTCTTTGGTCCATTTTGGCCATAGCCTGTTAACGAACAGTACACGATGGATGGATTGATACGTTTTATATTTTCATAATCTAGAGAGTATTTTTTAAGCTCGCCAACTTTATAATTTTCTACAAATACATCGCACATACTAACTAAATCATGTATGATTTTTTGACCTTCTTTTTTCTTTATATCGACAGTGATACTTTGTTTATTGCGATTTACGCACAAAAAATAAGCACTTTGAGTGCCTAAAAAAGGTGGACCCCAATGACGCGTTTCATCACCAATTCCGGGCCTTTCAACTTTTATCACTTGTGCGCCTAAATCTGAAAGAATCATTGTAGCATAAGGCATTGCAAGAACGCGTGATAAATCTAATACTTTAACGCCTTCAAGTATTTTCATTTTTACCTTTTTCTAAAAGCTTCTATGCCTGTTAAATCTCTTCCAATAATAAGCGTATGCATATCGTCTGTGCCTTCATATGTGTATACAGACTCAATATTAGCAATATGGCGAATTGGAGAATAATCTAAGCTTATGCCATTAGCTCCAAGAATCTCACGGGATATTCTTGCGCAGTACCTTGCTGTTCTTACATTGTTTCTTTTTGCAAGCGAAATTTGCGCAGGTGTGGCTTTGTTTTCATTTAAAAGCTGTGATAATCTTAAACTAATAAGCTGGGCTTTTGTTATTTCCGTAACCATATCTGCGAGCTTTTCTTGAACTAGTTGATAAGCTGCTATAGGTTCTTTAAATTGTTTGCGCTCAAGAGCGTAGTTGAGTGCAGTTTCAAAACAATCCATGCTTGCTCCAATTGCCCCCCAAGAAATACCATAGCGAGCCATATTAAGACAAGAAAACGGCCCCCTTAGCCCTTCAATAAACGGCAATCGATTTTCAAGAGGTATTTTACAATCTGAAAAGGCAAGCTCTCCTACACCCCCAGCCCTCATAGAACCAAGCTCATCTAAATCTTTTTGGTAAAAACCAGGCGTACCTTTTTCAACAATGAAACCCTTAACTTTGGCATCATCTGCATCTTTTGCCCAAACAATAGCCACATCAGCAATCTCTGCCTCTGTAATCCACATTTTTGAGCCATTAAGAATCCATTTATCGTTAACTTTTTTAGCTGTTGTTTTCATGCTTGAAGGATCTGAACCTGCATCTGGTTCTGTCAGACCATAGCAGCCAATTTTTTCACCACTTGCAAGTTTAGGCAACCAATACATTTTTTGTTCTTCGCTGCCATAGCGCCAAATAGGATACATAACAAGGCCAGTATTTACGGCTACAAAACTCCTAAGTGCGCTATCTATACGCTCCACTTCTTGACATACTATGCCATAGGTAGTGTAACTTGCTTGAGGACAATTGTATTTTTCTTCAATAAAACTGCCAAGTATACCAAGTTGGCCAAATTGACGGGCAATATACCTAAAATCTAATTTTTCTTGTTTATGCCATGCATTTTTTATGAGTGGCCTAATGTGTTCTTCCAAAAATTTTCTCAAAGAATCTCTAAGCAACTTATCCTCTTGGCTTATTAAATCATCAATTTTATAATAATCTACAAGCATAAAGCCTCCTTTTTAAGCTAAATACTTTTCGCCTATGCGTTCTAAAAATTCATCCATTGTGCAATCACATATCAAATTGCCATGTTCAAGTAAATACACTCTATCTGAATGTTTAAGTGCAAAATATAAATTTTGCTCACCAAGCAAAATTGTAAGGTTCATTTGCCTATGCATATACTCAAGAGCTTTTGATATATCTTCAAGCACAACCGGTGCAAGGCCTAGTGTTGGCTCATCAAGCACAA
>JAVRLY010000050.1:0-9480 GCA_031960885.1 Desulfurella sp.
CTACATTTGGTAGAACTATAGAAAGTGCTAGAAAAAAAGTTGTAGATGCTCTATTGAATGCAAAAGCTATTGTTATTGAAGAAGGAGGTGATACTTATGAGAATAGCGATACCAACGAGTGATGGACAAAATATATCAAAACATGTTGCTTTAAGTAAATACTTTAATATCTATGAAAATGAGCAATTGATATCTCAAATTGAAAATCCGCTTATCGAAAACCTCAAAGACGCACCACAACTACACTCGCAGGGTAAAAGAGGCTTGGGAGCTGGAAGAATTATACCGCAATTACTTATAGGGCAGAATGTGGATGTTTTTTTAGCAAGGGAAATTGGAGAAGGAATGAGAGGAAATTTAAAACAATTTGGTATAAGATGTATTGAAAGTGAAGAAAAAAGTATAGATGAAGCTTTAAAAAAATTAAATTAGGAGGTGTAATTATGCCATTTGGAGATGGAAGAGGACCATTATGGGCTCAAGGTAATAACAATTTCGGCAAAGGAGTGGGTAGAGGATTTGGCAGAGGGTTAGGTTTGGGTTATCGCAGGAATTATTTTTTTGAGCCAAATAATAACAAAGAATATCTAGAAGAAGAAAAACGCTATTTGCAAGAGCGCTTAAAGGAAATCGACTCTTTGCTAAATCGCTAACCTAAACTCTCAAGAAGTCAAAAGCTGGCTTCTTGAGAGTCTAAACCCCTAATTTTAAAGTAAGTTGAACCTTAAACTAAAAAACGGTTGTATGCATTTGACAAAAAGGCATGTTTGTTGGTAAAGTTTCTCCACTCCGCTTTCAGACAAAGATACGCTATACACAGGCACGAGGTAAATGTCTGTTGGCGTAAAGCTTAAATTAAAATATATTTTTTTATAATTATCGATAAACAAAATATTATCCGTTTGGGTTTGAACAAATGAATCCATTTTGTACTCTTTTTCGTTAATGATTATTTGCTTATCAAAAAAAGCACTCAAAAAAGTAAAATTGAGCTCTTCGTATAACTGATAATTTTTTGATGGATTGTAATAAATATCCACCACTAAACTATTGTTATCAATCGTATAAACTTTACGTACATTGTACTTTTTATTTTCTAAATGCACACTATAGTCAAACCTTGTTGCATTGTATCTTATTAATTCATTTACTTGATTAAACTCGCTTTTAAAAATCTCATCCAATGTAATCTCTTTTTCTACAATATGTTCCACAAAACTATAGCGATTATTTTTATCATAAAAAATATCGTTTTCTATATTTATATCTTTGGCCACTATTTGAGAGTGTATACTTTCTACGCCAGCGCGCTCACCTACTGGTATAATTTTTGTATGGTAAAATTCTTTATGTCTTTTAATAGTGTTTGTTATGTTAAAATTATATGGCTTTAGATCAAACTCAAAAATGCTTCCACTATAGTTGGGTTTGATAAAAACATTAAACACATTATTGTTTAAAACATACTCATTTTCAAAATCGCTATCTATATCCGTTTCTATAATAGGCTCTTGCCAAATAGACGATGCTATAATATTTTCATACACTGCATTCCTCAAATGTGGCATATATAGCCCACCAAATACACCATGCCAATAAGCATCATTGCATTGAGCGTCAAAAAAATGCTCTGTTTTTTCTTTATCATTCATATCAATAAATTGTTTTGCAAATAACACGCGCTTATACATATTGTTTGCTTCATCATACTTTGCTAAAAAATTGCGCCATATACCACCTTGAATAAAATGCTTTTTAGAATCATACAAATTTAAAGATTTGATTTTATCGACATAATCATTGTACTGCATTTGGGCTTCAAATGTAAGTGCCCATTCTCCAAGCTCAGTATAAGAACCAGCTGGTGGGTTAGCTTTTTGAAGAGGTTTATCGTATGTACTAAAAAAAACTTTTGGCAAAATAAACTCTACGACGCTTCCTATTTCGCTTAAAAAACGCTCAAGCCAATTTTTATCATAGACCCACTCATACGTTCCAGGCCAGATTCCAAATTTTTCCCCATCGTCAGCAAAAACAAAAAAAGCATTATCGTCAAAGGCGTTTATGTAATTTATTGTCTCTTGGGGTTGCTTAAATGGTATTGTATACCTCAGTGTTTCATTTGAAGGTAATAATTTAACCTTAGAAAACACATTATCTGCAACAAATATATTGGTTAAAAGCTCATACTCTTGCATACCTGCCCTTTTTAAATGTATATCGTCAACCACAACATATTCCAAAGGATTTATAATACTGGGTAAATGTGGCTCCCATGCACGCTCAGCTAACCACAAACCAACAGGCTCTTGACCAAATAAATTAAAAACCAAATCATTCATACGCTCAATTTGCGCTTTAGAGGTTTGCTCATCCCAAATAGATAAAATACTTTCAGAAAAACTCCCGCCTATTATTTCTATCTTACCATCGCACACCAACTCTTTAACAAAACCAACAAAATCTGGCTTATTCTTTGAAAGCCACCTAAGCAAAGGTCCTGAGTAGTGAACGCCAAATTTAAAATTACTAAATTTAGAAGCAACTTTCATAAAAGGCTCATATGCTTTATTAAAAGCATTTTCAAATACACTATCAAAATTGCCAACAGGTTGGTGATTATGGACAATAAAGATGAATTTTTTCACTTTTGCACCATCCAATTAAAAATTTTTAATTTTAAAGGTAATAAATTCAATACATTTGTACTTTTATACAATTTATCTAAATCATACAAAATAGTTATTAAATTTTCAAGTTTTTTTTGACTTAACTTGCTTATTATTCTTTTGTAATATGGTTTTGATGTATCTAATACGCCATACATTTCTAAAAAAGCATTAAAAAAAACTGTTGAAAGCGTTCCAATCAACACTAAAGGGTGATCGCTGTATTTGTCAATAAAAGAACTAAACTGTTCAAAATTATGAGAAATTATAGCATCCACAGCTTCAAAATTTAACAAATCCTTTTCTAAAAAATCAATTTCGATTTGTTTTTCAGACAATATTATTTTTTCAGCTAATAAATAAAGTGCTGTTGCGTTTGAATAAAACTCACTTTTGCTAATTTTTTCAATAAATTGTCCATCAATATCTTTAATCTTACTTTTTAAATAAGCTTTAATTTCTTGAGGTGTAAGATACCTAAAACTAACAATTGAATCTGACTTCAATTTATTTGAACATCTAATGGGATCCAATACTATAACATCATTTGAAGGTTTTATATCAATCAATTGGTCAAGCTCAAAATTTAACCTCACATACTTAATGTTTCTTTCGCCAAATAAATCGTATGAACATAAATGCATAATATTTTCTGAAAATTCTTTAAAAGACATGTATATATATCTATTGACACTTAAACCTAAGGATTTAGACAATCTATCTAAATAGGTGTGTTTTAAAAAATAATCATCACTATCAAAAATATATAAAGGTTTAATTTTTTTTTCAGAAATCTCTTTTTTTAACTCGTCTTGATTCATATGAATAACTGACAAAGGATTTAATTAAAGGATGAGGGTTTAATGGTCTTGATTGAAACTCTGGATGAAACTGAACCGCGATAAAAAAAGGGTGATTTCTAAGCTCTATAATCTCAATGAGTTTGTCGTCGGGACTCTTACCTGAAAAAACAACTCCAGCTTTTTCAAAATTTTCTAAATAATCTATATTAAATTCATACCTATGCCTATGTCTTTCATATATTAATGTTTGATTGTATATTTTATGAGCAAGTGTATTTTCTTCTATCACACACGGATAACTACCAAGTCTCATAGTACCACCCAGTTGACCAAGGTTTCCTTCTATGTAAATACCATTTTTAACCCATTTATTTGCAACATGTATAACTTTATTTGGACTATTTTCATCGAACTCTTGCGAATTAGCATCTAAATTCAATACATTCCTTGCAAACTCAATAACAGCCACTTGCATACCCAAACAAATTCCAAGATATGGTATATCGTTTTCTCTTGCATGCTTGATTGCCAAAATTTTACCTTCTATGCCTCTTGAACCAAAACCACCAGCAACCAAAATTCCATCAACACCAGAAAGTAGAGATATACCATTTTTTTCCAATTCTTCTGAATCAATCCATCTTAAATTTACTTTGATATTTAAGACGCCGCTACAATGGACAAATGATTCAATTAAACTCTTATAAGCTTCCTTTAAGGATACGTACTTGCCCACAAAAGCAATTTCTACTGTATCTTTAGGATATTTTATGGAATGAACCATCTTTTTCCATTCATTTATATCCGCACTATTTTCTTCTAAATTCAGTTTAGACAATACAGCAGCATCCAATCCCTCCTGGTTAAGCATAACAGGAACTTCATAAACAGTATCTACATCACAAGCATTTACAACATCTTTTTTATCAACATTACAAAATAAAGCTATTTTTTGTTTAAGAGAATCATCAAGCGGGATTTCACTGCGTGCAATAATAATATCTGGCTGTATACCAAGTGATTGCAATTCCTTTACACTATGTTGCGTAGGTTTTGTTTTAAGCTCATCTGTGGCTTTTATATAAGGAACCAATGTAACATGTATAAATACAGCATTTCTACCGCCAACTTCTAGTCTCAACTGCCTTATTGCTTCTAAATACGGTAGACCTTCTATATCGCCAATGGTGCCCCCAATTTCCACCAGTAAGATATCTTTATTCAATGCTGCTTTCTTAATGCGTCTTTTTATTTCATCTGTTATGTGCGGTACAACTTGCACAGTTGCACCCAAATAATCGCCTTTTCGTTCTTTTTCTATAACAGTATAATACACTTGGCCTGTCGTAAAATTATTGTCTTTAGTTAATTTTAAGCTAGTAAAACGCTCATAATGACCTAAGTCCAAATCTGTTTCTGAGCCATCATCTAAAACATACACTTCGCCGTGTTGATATGGGTTCATTGTACCTGGATCTATATTAATGTATGGATCAATTTTTAGCATCGAAACATTGAAGCCTCTTTTTTTTAGCAAAAAACCCAGTGATGAACTTGATATTCCTTTACCCAAAGATGACACAACACCGCCTGTTATAAAAATATATTTAGTGTCCATAAACAACCTCTTTTTTAAACAAATACAAACTATCTAATTGATTATACCACCAACAATAATTTTTTACAAAAATTACATTCATTCTTTTTTCGGAAACTTTAACCTAAACAAACTCCCAAAACCAGGAGTGCTTTCAACTTCAATTATTCCATTATACAGCAAAACAAGGTGCTTAACGATAGCCAATCCTAAGCCACTACCTTTGCTTTTTATTTTATAAAAACGTTCAAATATCAATTCTTGCTGACTTTTTTCTATACCAATACCGCTATCTTGCACTTCAAATATATGGTAATTACTATTGGCATAACATTTTAGTTTTATGTAGCCTTCTTTTGTATAAAAAAAGGCATTATCTAATAAATTATTGAGAATTGTTTTTAGATGATAGTCATTAAAGAGGATTGTTTGTAATTCGCACTCTTTTATAAATCTTATATCCTTATTTAGCAGCAGATGGTTTATATTTAATTCGTTTATTAAACTATCTATATCTACTATTGACAAAGAATAGCTAGACTGAGAATAGTCTTCTATCTTTGCAAGTTGCAATATGTTATTTATTAAATCATTTAGATTTAGAGCATTTTGATAAATATACTTTAAAAATTTAATTTGGTCTTTTCTATCAATATCTTTGCTTGATAATAGAGTCTCAGCATAACCTGCAATAGTTGTAATTGGAGTCTTTAGCTCATGTGATGCATTTGAGAAAAAGTTCATTTTCATTTTTTGATAAGATTCCTCTTTTGTTATATCTTCTATTATTATGATGTATCCGTTTGTGATTGGAATTTTGTCAAACTTTAAAATTTTATGTTCAAATTCAATTTTTTGAAGGTTCTCACTTTTTAACTTACTAAATAATGAAACTAATTTATAATCTTTCCAACCATCAATTACTGATTTTCCAGTTTCTATATTTGAACCAAATAAGTTAGAGATATAACTATTGGATAGCAACACTGTATCTTTATTGTCAATAAGCAAAACGCCTAGGGGCACATTTTCTATCACTTTGAGCAAATTAGACCTATGTAAATTTAATTTATCAATTTTTTGAGATTGTCTTTCTATAATTTTATGCACTAGAGGAAATATTCTGAAAAAAACATTACCATGATTTTGAAAACTTTCTGAAATTAACTTGTTAAATCCTTCTACAAGAATAATGGTTAGTAAAACATACAAAATAATACTTAAAACAAATGATTTGAAAAAATAAAAGAAAGTAATGGAAATTAAAAAATTGAACTGTAAAACAATAAAAAATAAGATCTTATAAAATAAGGCCATAACCTATCTTTGGTTTTGATTTGATAATATTTGCTTTTGGTCCTAATTTTTTTCGCAAAGAAGAAATATGCGCATCAAGAGTTCTTGTCTGAATTTGGCTATCGTAACCCCAAATTTTAGTAAATAATTCTTCGCGCGAAAACACTTTGTTTGGGTTAGATAAAAAAAGACTCAAAAGCTCAAATTCTTTAGCTGTCAAATCAAGCGCCTTATTATCACTATAAGCACTAAATGTATCTAAATCAAGCTCTATTCCATTAAATTTCATCTTATTATCTTTTTTTTCTATTCGTCTAAGCAGCGCTTTGATTTTTGCAATCAATACTTTTATAGAAAATGGCTTCACAATATAATCATCTGCTCCTTCAGACAATAATTTTGTAATGACTGATTCTTGCGATTTTGCACTTAAGATAACAACAGCTATATCTTTATACTCTTGCTTTGTTTTTATCAGTCTCAAAAAATCTTCACCTTGCAAACCAGGAAGCATCAAATCTAAAATTATAAGATTTGGTATAAAATCTTTCAAAAGCAGAATTGCGTAATTAGCATTTTCTGCAATTAACGTTTTAAAACCTTCTTTTTTTAGATTAAATTCAATTAGGTTGGCAATTGCTTCTTCGTCTTCTATGATTAGTATATTAAACATATTTACAAATCTTTTATGCGTTTGTGTTTGTAAATTTCTCCAGTAGCTATATACAGTGATAATTCTGCAATATTTGTGGCTTCATCTGCTATGCGCTCTATTGCCCTTGCAATAAAAATCATAGGGATGGTTAGGGTTGATGCATTTTGTTCATTAGTTATTTGAGCCATTTCTTTAATAATAGACAATTCGCACTTATCTACGTAATCATCACTTTTAATCACAGAAATTGCGCTAGAGTAATCTTTAGAAAAAAAAGAGTTAAGTGAGGTCTCAAGCATAATTACAGTTTTATCTCTCATATTTGAAATTTCACTAGTATCTATTCTAAAGTCAACAAAATCAATTTTTTCTATCCATTCGGCAATATTTGTAGCATTATCTGCTATGCGTTCCAAAAATGTATTAATCTTTAAAGCAGACAAAACAATTCTTAAATCTTCAGCCAAAGGCCACCTTAAAGCTATTAAATTTGCACAAAATTCATCTATGTCATTGTCTAGCGCATCTACTTCATCGTCTAAATCCCGAACCTTTTTAGCTAACTCCAAATCTTTATTGATGAGTGCATCAATAGAATACACAAACATATGTGTGGCAGCTTGCGCCATATTAGAAATCTTAACTCTAAGCTGTTTTAAATCTTCATCTAAAAGTCTCATACATGCTCCTAACCAAATCGCCCCATAATGTAATCTTGCGTCTTTTTATCTTTAGGGTTTGTAAACATAATATTTGTTTTATCATATTCTATAATCTCACCATCCATTAAAAAAAGTGTATATTCCGATACACGCGCTGCCTGTTGCAAATTATGCGTTACTGCTATAATAGTCAACTTTTTAGAAAGTTCAACCATTAAATCTTCAATTTTCGATGTTGATATTGGGTCTAATGACGCAGTAGACTCATCAAATACTAAAACTTCTGGATCCACTGCAATAGCACGTGCAATACATAGTCTTTGTTGTTGTCCTCCCGATAAATGTGTTGCAAGTTTATCTAGCCTATCTTTTACTTCATCCCACAATGCAGCATCTTTAAGTGCCTTCTCTACTCTATCTTTTAGCTCGTTTTTGTTTTTTATACCTTTTAATTTTAAACCAAAAGCAACATTTTCGAATATTGACATAGGAAAAGCAGTTGGTTTTTGAAATACCATACCTACTGTATCTCTTAGTTGAATCAAGTCAATCTTAGATTCTAAAATATTTGTTTCATCAATATAAATAGCACCTTCGTAACGGTTATTGTCGTACAAATCATGCATACGATTAAAACATCGAGCCAATGTTGTTTTTCCAGATCCTGACGGCCCAATAAGGGCTAGGATAGTATTTTCTTTGACACAAAAATTTAAATCTTTTAAGGCAAGTTTATTGCTATAATAAAAATTGAGATTTCTAACATCAATTTTCTGTTTTCCATCAATATTGCAGATATATTTCAACGACTAAACCTCCAATAAGAAAACAATCTGCTTGCAATATTAAACAATAATACACTAAAAGTCAAAATAATTGCAGCTGCCCAAGCTAAATGATGCCAACTATCATACGGTCCCATTGCGTAATCATACATTGTAACAGTTAGAGTTGCTATTGGCTTATTTAATTTGTAACTTTCAAAGTTACTATTAAATGAAGTAAACAACAGTGGCGCTGTTTCACCCAATATTCTTGACACTGCAATTAGAATCACGCTCACAATACCTACTATGGCTTCCTTTGCTACAACCTTAAAAATTACTATATACTTTGGTGCGCCAAGCGCATATGCTGCTTCTCTAAGTTCATTTGGCACAAGACTTAACAGATTATCTATAGAACTTATAACTATTGGTATCATGAGCAGTGCTAATGCAATTGAGCCAGCAATTACAGAAAATCCGCCCATAGGCATAACTACCAAAGCATAAACAAAAATACCTATTATTATTGATGGTATGCTTGTCATAGCATCGCTTACATTTCTTATTATATTTGCTAAAAAACTATCTTTTCCATACTCACTTAAATAAATACCCCCAAGTATACCCGAAGGGATGCCAATTAAAGCAGCTATACCTACTACTTCTAATTGACCTAAAATAGCAAACTTTAAACCACCACCTTCATCACCCGGAGAAACAGCATTTGATGTAAATACAGACCAGTTAATATAGTGAAAACCTTTTTCAACCAAACTTACAATTATCCAAAATAAAAAAAATAGACCAATTATAGCGCTAAATGTCGATATTAATAAACCAATGTAATTAACAACCTTTCTTTTGCGCATAGTTTAACCTCTTGCTTTGCGTAAAAAATACATTTTTGAGATAATAATTAAAATAAAACTAAATAAAAATAATATAAAAGCCAGTAAATACATTGATGATAAATATAAATGCGAGCTAGCTTCTGTAAACTCATTTGCAATTGTAGCAGTAACAGTTGTCGT
>JAVRLY010000051.1:0-9024 GCA_031960885.1 Desulfurella sp.
CCTGCACTAGTGCTTAGATTTGAAGCAAATAATTTAGAAAACTTAGAAAAACTAAAAACCGACACGCTTAATTTTGTTAACAAAATAATTTCAACAGCATAATGTTTAAAAAACAAACAATAACTTATTACATAGGCTGGCTAACGCTGGCCTTTTTGAGTATATCAATCATATCAGGTTTTTTGCTCTTATACAGATTTGACCCTACTACATTTCAAAAAGCTCAAGAAAGCATGTTCCTCATTAGCGATGCGTACCGTTTTGGTTGGTTGATACGCAGTGCTCATTTCTACTCAAGTGAATTATTTTTTATTTTTCTACTTATACATAGTGTTTGGCATGTATATTTGGATGATTACAAAGAAAAAAGATACATTTATTGGTCTGCCCTTGTCTTAATAATCGTGGTAGCATTTTTTGAAATGTTTACAGGCTTTGTATTAAAAGCAAACAATGAAGGCGACTCTGCATCTTTAATAATGCAACATATAATTTTATCAATACCTTTTTTTGGAGAACATTTATCAAGTTTATTCTACTCACAAGATTATCCTTCTTTGTACTTTTACTTTTACCATATAAGCATATTGCCAATTTTATTAATTATGCTAAATTATTACCATATCAAGCGAATATTTGCCAACTATGAAAACACTTTAATAGCATTTTTTGTAACGATTTTTCTAAGTGTATTTTTTAGCCTAAATGCTCCATATGATGTTGTATCAAGCGCAAAACATCCAATTATATGGGGGCCCTGGTTTTTTTGGCCAATACAGCAAAGTTTGTTTTTTATTGCACCATTTATAGCAGGCGTAATCTTGCCTATCTTAGGACTTACAACGTTGCTTGCATTACCAAATAAAAAATTTTACTTTTTAAAACGGTTTTTTTTTGTTGGTATTATTTTGTATTTTCTAGTCATTTTTTATATAATGCTTTTTAGATGAAAAAAGGTATAATATTACTTATTGTTTTTAGTATACTGATTTTATTTTTTGCCATTTATAGACAAAACACAAAACCCACATTTAACCCAAAAAAAGAATCTTGCATAGTGTGTCACAAAGGCATTCATATGGATAGTGCTCACCCAGTTGATCAAATAGGTTGTGTGGTCTGTCACAAGGGCAACCCGTACACCACAAACAAAACCCAAGCACATATGGGCTTAATTGTTAATCCTGCAGATTTGAGGTATGCTGCCCAAACGTGTGGAAAGTGTCACAAAGAGCAAGTAGAAGATGTAGAAACCTCACTCATGGCAACAAATAGAGGTATCATTTCTGCAGTATTGCACAAGTTTGGCTACACAGATAATCTCTCAAGCGATATTACAGTTAAAGATTTATACGAAGGCAAATACAAAGAAAATAAAGCTATTCAATATTTTGAAAAAAACTGTGGCGCATGCCATTTATACAAACCCTACGGACAAGGGCCCACAAAAGAAATACAAGAGCGAGGAGGAGGTTGTCTTGATTGTCATGCCTTATGGGTCAAAGGCAACCCCCATGTGGAGCTAACAACGCATATAAGCGATGCGACATGCGTAAAATGTCACAATCGCTCTGGTAGGATTGGGTTATCGTATTTTGGACATTACGAAACTGAAGAATATGGAACGCCATTTATGCATGGTGGTCCGTCAAAGTACAACATATTAGGCAGTCCAGATAGATACTATTTAGATTTACCACCAGATATTCATTATGCAAAAGCACATATGAGTTGTATTGATTGTCACACAATGTCTGATACAATGGGGCTTGGTTTACATTACAAAAATATGACTGGACAGGTTGGCATAACTTGTAAAGATTGTCATGAGCCTCATTTTGTAGAAGTGCCACCCAATTCTTTAGCTTTAAAATTAGCTTTTTTAAATGGCAAAGTACCACTTAAAGCTGGCGATTTAGCAGCTATTGAACAACGCACAGGCCAAATTATATATAATGTTCAAAACCTTGACGGTAAAATACTGTTTTTTAGCAAAGAAACAGGCAAATCTATACCAATACCTCTTGTGGGCAACCAACCATACCATACATTTGCTGGTCACAAGAATCTTTCTTGTCAGGCATGTCACTCTCAATGGGCACCTCAGTGTTATGGATGCCATATTGTCAATTTTGAAGGCCTAAAACAGCTTAATTGGATAAAGTATAAAGACACACCTGGTGCTTATGCTGAGTTAAACAGCTATGTGAGATTTGAAACACCTCAACTTGCATTTGACCCGCATGGCAACATTATGCCCGTTGAGCCTGGATGTCAAGATTTCATCACCATTTTTAACAAAGATTTTAAATTTGTAAAAAGTATAAGAGGCTTAAGCGTTGCAACAATAGACCCACACACCACACAACTGCAATCAAGAAGTTGTGAAGATTGCCACACAAATCCACGCACAATGGGCTTTGGCACTGGTAATTTAAGCTTTAATATGCATACAAAGCAATTCACATTTCACCCAACATTTGATTCCAAAGCAAGTGGTTTGGGCGATGTGCCACTTGATATGATAGTTAATGAGCATGGAAAGCAAATGCAAAGTTTTCCTATTAAAGGCGAAAGAGCGTTTAATAAAAACGAACTGATAAAAATTTACGAAGTTGGACAGTGCATTGTTTGTCACAAAAGCTATAACGATCCAATATACCACGATTTTTCAAAAAGCTACAGCCTGTTTTTGAAACATAAAACACCTTGTAATGCAAAATAATATAAATCTAATTTTTTTAATACGCAAAAAGCTTTTCTATAGGCGATTTTTATTGACAAATAATTATTATTTAATTAGACTACAAGTATAAAATGGAAAAAGGAGGTTTTTATGACAAAAAACGAGTTTGTAAAAGTATTGGCAAAAAAGGCCAATATCTCGCAGGAAAAAGCGAAAGAATTGTTGGATGCTACATTGTCTACAATAACAGAAACGCTAAAATCTGGCGATAGCGTATTGTTTACTGGCTTTGGTAGCTTTTATGTATCAAACAGGTCACAAAGAAAAGGTAGAAACCCACAAACAGGCGAAACAATTACAATACCAGCTTTTAAATTGCCTGCATTTAAAGTAGGTGCTGTGCTAAAAGAAGAAATCAACAAACAAGAAAAACCAGCGCCAAAAGGAAAGAAAAAATAATAATCCCATTGCCAAAGCGTAAACTAAATATTTAAAGTTAACCCTGTCCTATTAGCTTAAATTTCTAAAAACTGCTGATGGGATGGGGTTTCTTACATTTTTGCCTGTACAATTACACCATGAACTTTATTTGCTGGCAGTTTGTGAAATTTTATAAAATTTGGCGAAACTTTTTTAATTAAAGCAAAAGTTTTCCAAATAATGTTCTCAGTAATGATATCTTCTACACCATAAAACATAACGGTTGGTCTGATTTTTGAGTCTTCAAAAATTTTTCCCATATTTACAATTTCCATATATCCCGCTTTTATCTCAAACACTTTCAAACCATCTGCTAAATCCTCACCAAATGAATAAAATATACCGAAGGGATGATTGGAGTTTTTCTGCGTAACAAAAATATTTGTTTCATAAATAATACCATTGCTTAGCATAGTATTAACAATATATGGCGGTATTTTTCTTGTATCTCTTGTAAAAAATATCGCTGTGCCATTAAGCTTTGGTTTTGTTGAGTAAAATGATTTATATAAGGGTAAAAAATCTTTCATATCCATCGAATTTAGCGATTTGTATAATCTTTTTTGACCTTGCGTGTAGATAAAAATTATTGCAATTGGTATTATGGCAATAAATAATGTTATATAAGCACCATGTGGTATTTTGTAGTACAAGTTTGATGCAAAGTAAAAACTTACAATGACAAAAATAAAACTAGAAGCAATCATCTTTAATGT
Organism: Desulfurella sp.; assembly: GCA_031960885.1. GTDB lineage: Bacteria > Campylobacterota_A > Desulfurellia > Desulfurellales > Desulfurellaceae > Desulfurella. Next base: position 3,883 of record JAVRLY010000051.1, read on the forward strand.
AATCTTTTTCTTGTGAAATATCCAAATAAGAAACGCTGCTGTAATAAGCATAGTACCGTTAACTGCAAAGCCATATGCTGCTGCAAGACTATCCGATGTTTTAAAATGCCACATAACATAAAGTACTGCTATCATTAGCATCCAATTTATGAAATTAATGTAAATTTGGGAGCGTAGCTTATCCGATGTATGGTCTATTTTTAACATTGGAAATATATGCGTAACTATACCTTGATAAACAATGGAAAACACGCCACTAATCATTGCTTGTGAGGCTATAACTGTTGCTAACACACTTAAAATCAAAAATGGCAAGTAAAGCATGCTTGTTTGAAAAAAAATCATACTAAACAGCACGCTTGAGCCTAATGTTTTGTGGTTAAGTGCAAATGCAGCTTGACCTAAGTAATTTAAAGCAAGCACGCTAAAGACAAAATACCACGCCATAACTATTGGTTTTTTGCCCAAATGTCCCATATCAGCATATAGCGCTTCACCTCCAGTAGCACACAGTATTACATCAGAAAGCACAACAAATCCTCTAAAACCATCTCTAATGAAAAAATCTATGGCATAATACGGGTTAATTGCTTTTAGCACTTGAGGGTAAGAAAAAATTGATGCAATGCCACTTATGCCTAAGCTTAGAAACCATACAAGCATGACAGGGCCAAAATAGCTTGCCACATTTTCTGTGCCTTTTTTTTGGAAAATAAATAAGACAATTGTAATAATACTTGCAAGTAACAGTAAAACGAGATTTGATAAGTGAGAAAATTGTGGTATTAAAGTCAAACCTTCAACAGCACTTAAAATAGAGATTGCTGGTGTAATTACACCATCACCCATCAGAAACGATATGCCAATATAGGAAAGAATAGTGACAAAAGCTATTGCGCGAGAAGACTTCAGCATAGGCACAAGTACTTCTTTTAAGACTGTTGTGCCACCCTCGCCTCGTTTGCTTATGCTCATTGCAAGCCATACATATTCTACGCTAACAAGCAATATCAAAGTCCACAAAACAAGCGAAACCACACCAATAATATTTTCTTGTGTTGGCTTTGTTAAAATAAACACAACAGCCAGCGTGTATATGGGGCTTGTGCCAATATCGCCAAACACAAGACCTAACGCTTTTACTATGCTTTTAAATTTTTCACTATTAGCATTAAGCATTTGTTGATAATTCTTGGAGTTTTGATAGGATTTGATTGTAGCTTTGGATTAGGCCTAAGCCTTTATAACACAAAGCAATTTTCATAAGCAATTTTGCTTTGTCTTGTGTATAATTCAAATGCGACTCATAAAGCGATAAGGCTTTCTCGTAATCGCCAAATTCATAGTATAAATCCCCTAAGTTTTCACCGATTTCTTCTTTTAAATTTGGGTTTAGAGCAAGAGCAGTTTCAAGCGCATCTTTGGCTTTATCATAAATTTCTTTTGACATATAAATCTTTGCAAGAGCTACATAGACAAATGGATGAAATGGTAGCAGTTCTTTTGCTTGGTTTAACAACTCCAAAGCTTTATCAAATTCATTTTTGTCAATTAAAATGCTGCCCATCAAAAATTGCACATCGCCAAAAGCAGGATATTTTTTGTTAAGGTTTTCTAATACTATATAGGCTTCATCAATCTTATTTTGCTTTAACAACTCTATGGCTTTTCCATATTCTGGCATTGAGCCTTCAATTGTAAGTTGTTCTCTTATTACCCTTTGTTTTTCCTGCATTGTTTGCATGTTTTCTAAATTATTAATTACGCTAAGCCATTGTTTAACTTGTTCATCGTTATTATCATAATCTTTAGCTCTTTCTATGAGTCTTTTTGCCGTTATAAAATCATTTCTATTTAAAATAGCGTCTTTTGCAAGAATAAGGTGCGATACAATTTTGTATTTTTCAATAGCTAACTCATTTTTAGCCAATTCGAAATCTGAGTCAAGATCTATAGCTTTTTCAAACAACTCAACTGCTTGTTTGTGAAAGTACCTGTAATTAGACAAAAGTTTAGCTTTGGCAAATATGAGTTTAGGTTTTTTATCTATATCAATTTTATCTAATATTTCAAGTCCAAAGTATGTATCGCCAAAGTCATAACAATACATTAACAGTTTAAATAATTTATTTTCATCAACATTTTCATCAAATTTCTTCAAAAAATCATTTTTAAGTTCAAGATACTCGATTGTATTAGTTATAAGTCCAATCAGACTTTGTGTATGAGTTTTTATTAATTCAAAATATTTATTTGATTGATTTAGCCTTTCTTCTAATGTCTGATTTTCTATATCAACTTCTTCTTTAAAGTAATTATAAAACTCTTTAAAATAGTAAAAAAATACAAACTTATTCATTACGGGATTTATGTACAATTCATTGTTTATTTTATTGGATTCTTCAACTTTTGAACGAATTTTTTCGATATCTTTGTATTTTGAGTAAGTTTTTTGTATTGACTGGTTTATCTTTAAAGCTTTGTTTGCTAATTGTATAGCTTTATGCATCTCTAAAAACACATGTTTCATCTTTTTTATGTATTTAGTTAGAGATGGTTTTTTATTAAGTTTTTCTATGAAATTAACATTATCTTTAATCTCTTTTGCTACATCTTCAAGTTTTTTTATCTCAGTATTTTCAATATATGCACCACCACTTGTTGCATTGATTACTTTTATACCATTTGATATCAAAAATTTGGCAATTTCAGACATAATAGCAAGACCTGAGTACAGATTCTCATCTGTTGGAACCTTTTCTTCATAATTGCCTTTTACCCAAATCAACTTTTGCGGAAGACCCTGTGGCAATATTGTACCTTTTGCGTGATGAGCCGCTTTTGTATAAGCCCAATCTTGACCTACAAAAACAATAGGGTTTGCACCCAAAATATATGCGACATTTGCAGCCAAATGCGTTACTGCATTGATGGGAAAAACATCATAGTTTGGCAAGATATCAAGCAGTTCCAAAAAACTATTTTGCTCTGTTTTGTAAATTTTATTTTTAAATAACTTTGGAACTTGATAAAATACAGCTGGCTCATATACAAATAATGTATCGTATGCTTTATCGTTTTTCATTAATGGTGAATATTTTTCAAGTGTCACTTGCTGATAGTCAAGACCGCAAATAATGTCTGGTTTTATATCATTTTGATTTAAAACATTTATGACAGAGTCTACTGCTATAACAACAAATTTATTACGGTATTTTTTGATAGTTTCTATATCTTGTGATAGTGATGGCCCAGATGCCACAATAAGTGCTGGTTTATTTTTAGCTTTGTTTTTTAAGAGCTCCAATCCATGACTAAGTGCTACATCAGATATGTTTTTAACCATATTCTCTATAATGTATTGCGATTTTAAAATTAATGTATTGCGATTTAAGACAATTGGCGCGTATAATTTTTGGATAGACTCGTTTATTATTTGAGCTTTGTGTACATCTAAAATAGGGTTTTTTATAACAATTAGATCTCCAAAGTTTAATTTAGCGGCAAATAAATTAAAAGTAGCTGTTATTGTATTTTCTATTTCTTCTTGAGCGCTTGCAAAAAAAAAGAATTTATCGTGTCCAAAAAAATCGGATATATCGATATTGTCAAGAGTATATTTTAATCGTTCTAAATCTATTTCATAACATATGATTGTGTTCTTGGGAAAATCTCTAATAAGGTTTTTCGCAATATTGCCAGAGCCAAAGCCAATTAGCACAATCATATCTTCTTTGCTTACTTTCGGCATTTGATATATTTCTAAATTAGTTTCAAATGGTTTAGATTCAACATCTTTAAGCAATTGCTTTAAATATGTACTTTTTTTATCATTAATTGCTAATGCATTTTTTTCTAACATTTTAACTCCTTGTTGTTTTCTATGTAACATTTTATTGAAAAAAACTTTTTTTTCAAGTTGCTTGCAAAATTTATAAATTTAGTTAAAAATATAATTTATGGTAGAAATTTTGTCTGGTAATGAAGCAATAGCCCAAGCGCTTTTAGAAAACAATGTTAGATTTGCAAGTGCGTATCCGGGTACGCCTTCAAGTGAAATACTAAAGCATGCGTTGGATCTAAAGTTACGATACAATCTAAATGCATACATAGAGTGGTCTATTAATGAAAAGGTTGCATTAGAAGAAGCGCTAAGTGCGAGTTTTGCTGGAATTAACTCAGCATTCTTTTGCAAACAAGTAGGTCTTAATGTAGCGCTTGATCCTTTAATGAGTGCTGCACTAACAGGCGTCAATGGAGCTTTTGTCGTTGTAGTAGCAGATGATCCTGGCCCATACTCATCTCAAACAGAACAAGATTCGCGCTTTTTAGCTTTTTTTGCTAAAATACCTGTTTTTGACCCATCCGATATAAAAGAAGCCTATGAACTTACAAAAAACGCCATTAATCTAAGCAAAATTTATAGTCTGCCAACAATGGTGCGCACTACAACACGCCTATCACACGGACGCCAAAAGATTGATATACAAGATAAAATTGAAAATATTAAATTAGATGCACAATTTAAAAAAGAACCTTCGCGTTTTGCTGCTACGCCTCGGCTAAGATATGTTTTGCACAAAAAGTTAAATGAAAAGCTTTTTGCAATAGCTTCAAAAAATTCGGCTAAATTTCACTTTTTTGGGGATATTCTTATTGTATCAAGCGGAATTGTATATAGCAATTTGTTTGAGCTTATACAAGAACACCATTTAGAAGACAAAGTTACGCTTGCAAAATTAGATATGCCATACCCTCTGCCACATTTTGATTTGACAAAATTCAAAAGGGTTATTGCAGTGGAAGAATCATACCCATTAATAGAGCTGCAGCTAAATGCAGAAGGCAGAAATAATAATATTGTGCCAAAAGAAGGAGAGCTTAATATTAATGTGTGCGAAAAAATTTTGTACGATATTGGTGTTTTAAACTCATACATGCCAGTTAATATTGATTTTAAAGACAAACCACCCTCTTTGTGTCCAGGATGCGCACACAGAAGCGCTTTCTTTGAGATAAAGCAAGTTTTTAAAGATGCGATATACAGCGGCGATATAGGCTGTTATACGCTTGGTGCCAACTTAGGCGTAACCGACACTGTTCATTGTATGGGCGCAAGCGTGTCGTTTGCGTTTGGTTTTG
>JAVRLY010000052.1:0-9098 GCA_031960885.1 Desulfurella sp.
TCTATACTATGGCCAGCTAAAGCCAAAGGGATTGTAAAGTTTCCAATACCGCTAAAGGCTTCAAATATATTGTTGCCGTAAACCAAATTTGTAACAATTTTAATTAGTTCTTTATTTACATACAGATTTACTTGAGTGAAGCTGCCCATTTTGTATTCAATGTATATACCTTTTGATATAAAGGACAAATCAAATTTTAATGGTGAGCCTTTTTTTGTTGCTATGTGCATGAAGCTGTCAACTTCTACAAAAGGTTTTTTGTGTTTTTTGATATAACTATTTATGGATTTTTCAAGAATAGGGCAAAAGTCTATTTCCAAAAAATCGCGTGAATTAAGCCTAAAAAGTCCGATTTTTTTGCCTTGATTTTGAAACTTAACTCTGTGCCTGTAAAATGTTTGTTTGCTTTTTATTGTTTGAATGTTATCAATTTCAATATTGGCAATGCGCTTTAGTATATTTTTTAGAATCTGTTGCTTTATTAAGAGTTGTTCGCTATAGTGCAAATGTTGATAATGGCAGCCCCCGCAAGTTCCAAAGTATTTGCAAAAAGGCTTTTTTCTTGAATGCGAGCTATCCAAGATTTCTACAACTTCCCCAATTGCGTAATCTTTCTTTTCTTTGATAATTTTTATTTTAACTGTATCATTTGTTGCAACAAATGGAATGAAAACAATTTTGTCTTTTAAATAAGAATATCCATAACCTTTATAAGCTTGACCTACAACTTCCACTATCATAGATGGCAATTATACACGCGTTGCTTCAAGATTACAAAAAAGTTGTTCTTGAAATAAAATTATTTATGATTAAATTGATTGAAAAGGAGGTTTTTATGAGAGAAGAAACAGATTCAATGGGTAAAATAATGGTACCAGATGACGCTTATTGGGGAGCCCAAACACAAAGGGCGCTAAAAAATTTTAACGTCTCTGGAAAACGCATGCCACTGGATTTTATAAGAGCATTGACAATTGTAAAACTTGCATGTGCTCAAGCAAATAAGGAGTTAGGCCATCTGGAAGAAAAAAAAGCAAATGCAATCATCCAAGCATGTGAAGAAATTTTAGACAATAAATTTGACAACCAATTTCCCGTTGATGTTTATCAGACAGGCTCTGGCACTTCTACGAATATGAATGTCAACGAAGTTATTGCAAATAGGGCAACAGAAATTTTGGGTGGTAAAAAGGGCGAGAAATTGGTGCATCCAAACAACGATGTAAATAAAGGTCAATCAAGCAATGATACTATACCGACAGCAATGCACATAATGATTGTTGAGCTATACAATAGCAAACTCTTAAATGTTTTAAATGATCTTGTAGAATCGTTGGATTTTAAAGAAAAAGAATTTAGAAATATTATAAAAATTGCTAGAACTCATATGCAAGATGCTGTACCAATGAGACTTTCTGATGAATTTGGCGCTTATAAAACTCAGATTTTAAATAATATTAATCGCTTAAATTGTGCTGTGGATGGTTTAAAAGAGCTTGCTTTGGGTGCTACTGCTGTAGGAACAGGTCTTAATGCGCCAAAAGGATTTGCGCCTCTTGCAATACAAAAATTATCTGAATTTACTAAAACGCAATACAAGCAAGCTCCAAATTTATTCGAAGCCATTGCCTCAAAAGATGCTGTGAATTTTTTTGCATCAGGTTTATCAACATTAGCATCAAGTATGATAAAAATTGCTAGCGATATAAGGTTTTTATCATGTGGGCCACGATGTGGTATTGGCGAGTTAATCCTAAAAGATTTACAACCTGGTAGCTCAATAATGCCTGGAAAAGTAAATCCAGTGTTGCCTGAATCTGTATTGCAAGTATCTTATACAGTGATTGGTTATACTCAGATAATCAATATGTGTGCGCAAGCTGGCGTTCTTGAATTAAATGTTATGATGCCAACAATCATATACCATATACACGAAGCTATAAATATCATGTCAAATGTCATTAATAATTTTAGTACAGATTGCATATTGCCTTTAAAAGCGAACAAAGAGCGTATTAATAGCTTTGTTGAAAATTCATTGGCGCTTGTTACACCTCTGTCTTTAATAGTTGGTTACGATGAAGCAGCAAAAATTGCTCACGAAGCTTATATAACAAACAAAACAATAAAGGAGGTTGTTTTATCAAAAGGCATATTAACAAAAGAAGAAGCAGATGAAATCTTAGACCCGCATAAAATGGTCTAGATTTTTCTAAAAGAAAAAGATTTTTTAATAGGATAATTAATATCAATTATGGGCTGGTTTTTTAATAATTGTAGTGCTTTTTTTACTTTATACTCGTATGATAAATGCGTATACACTTTGTAACCAATCAATACCAAAAGCAAAAATAATATAAATATAAAGATCTTCCTCACACTCATGTTTTCAAAAATATTCTATTTTTTAAAATTGTCAAGCATCTAATTTATCCTTTAGTCATATATTGACTAATGGGTATATTTGATATAATTTGTCTAAAAAAAGGAGGCGAGATATGAAATTTGAAGGTAAAAATTTAGGTTCGCTTCATTTAAAAAATCCATTTATAGCCGCACCTGTTAAAACTGCTTATGCAGACCTTGAATCACATGTTAATCAAAGACACCTGAATTATTACGAAAATCTGGCAAAAGGTGGTGTTGCGTTAATTATTATTGAGCCAACTGCTGTATTAAAAAGCGGTAGAGAGCACCCAAAGCAGTTGTGTATTGATGAAGATTATTGCATTGAAGAGTTATCAAAAATTACAAAAGTTATTCACGACAATGGTTCATTGGCTTGCATAAATTTAAACCACGCTGGCAGAGCGGCAAACCCAAAAGCTAGTGGTGGTGTTGTCTTAGCACCAAGCGCTATCATGTGCCCATCCACAATGCAAACGCCAAAAGAGCTTACAAAACAACAAATTCAAGAAATTGTTGAAGCATTTGGCAAAGCAGCAGCACGCGCAAAAAAAGCTGGGTTTGATGCTATAGAAATACAAGGTGGTATGGGCTATTTGATTGCGCAATTCTTAAAAGCAAGAACCAATAGACGCACAGATGAGTTTGGTAAAGACAAATTGCTTTTCGCAAAAGAAGTATTTGAAGCAGTCTCAAATGCAAGCGGCGGTTTGGATTTAATTTTGAGAGTGTCAGCAAATGAGTTTATAGAAGATGGTATTTGCGAAGACGATAATGTAGCGCTAATAAATTTAGCTAAAAAATATGGTGTAAAAGCGGTTCATGCAGGACTTGGAAATGCTTGTGATACACCTTTATGGTATTATAGCTATGTTTCAACACCCACAGATAAACAAATAAACTCATTTAAAAAATTAAAGAGTCTTATTGACTTACCAATTATAGTTGATGGAAGAATGGGTAACCCAGACAGGATTAAAGCTTTACTTAAAGAAGGTTGGATTGACTTTTTTGGACTTGGCAGATCGCTTGTAGCAGACCAGTACTTTGTTAATAAACTATTAAATGATGAGATAGATAAAATATGGTATTGTGGTGGTTGTTTGCAGGGTTGTTTATACAATGTAAGAAGCGGTATAGGTCTTGGTTGTATCACAAACCCATTTGTTGATAAAAAGTTTTTTACAAAATCTGAAAAGAAACTAAAGGTATGTATAGTGGGTGGTGGCCCCGCTGGAATAGCGTGTGGTATTTATGCTCGCATGAAAGGTTACGATGCAACTGTATTTGAAAGAAAGGAATTAGGTGGTCAATTTATACTCGCCACAAAAGCACCGTACAAAGATGCCATGCAAAAACCTCTCAATTCTTTGATAAATGAAGCCAAAAGAATGGGCGTAGAGTTTAGGTTAGAAGAAGCAACATATGAGAAGCTAAAAAGTATAAACCCAGATTTAGTTGTTATAGCAACAGGTGCTAATTCTCAAATCCCAAACATCAAAGGCATAGAAACGCAATATGTTATTGATGCATTTAGTTTTTTTGAAGGCACGCTAAAGCCGAAAGGCAAGAGGGTATTGGTATTAGGAATTGGATTAATCGGTAGAGAAGCTATAGAGATTTTAGCTAACGAAGGATTTGAAGTTGTAGGTGTTGATATACTAAGCGAATTAACGCAAGACTTTACGTTGGCAAGACTCAAAAATAACACTAATATAAAGCTATTTGTAGGAACAGGTATTGAAGAATTTAGCAATGATGGTGTTTTTGCAAGACAAGAAGATGAAGTTATAAATTTAGGAAAGTTCGATACAGTTATCTCAAGTATAGGTACAAAATCAAATAAAACATTATATGAGCAAATAAAAGACAAATTTAGCAATGTTGAGATTATTGGTGACGCGTTTAAAGTAGCCGATATCTATAGTGCAACTCAATCGGCATACCTTTTAATAGACAAGTACTAATTATATGGGCAGACTTTGTTTGCCCATATTTCAATAAAACATAAAACTAAAACTAATTCTTATTAAATATGAAATTATAAGAAACTCGATTGTGCTAGATCTTTGGTGCCGGGGGCGGGAATCGAACCCGCATGGGGTTGCCCCCACTGGATTTTGAGTCCAGCGCGTCTACCAGTTTCACCACCCCGGCCAATCACAGACAATATTATTATGAACTAAAAAAAAAGTCAAGTCATAGTTTTATGACAATGATTTTTTTAAATCGAATAAGATTTTTCCTATATCTTTTATGTTTTCTTGGTTTAACTCAAAAACTTTGTATGTAAATTTGTTATCACTGAATTCTTTAATATCTTCGAGCACAAACGAAGCACCTAATTTATCCGTACCAGGTAAAATCAGGTAAATAAATTTATTGCCTTCACTAAAAAAAGCATCCGAATTACGCAGTATTTTATTTAAAATCTCAAGCGTATATTTTAAATCTTTGGCGTCATCAAATTTCAATATTGCAATACAAAAAAAATCTAAAGCGTTGATCGTTTCATCTAGGTTTAATTCTTTTTTTACCCTTGAAATATTTGCAAAAGAATAATTAATTAGACTTTGTAAACACGTAATATCGAAAATTTGTTGAGCCATTTTTACCTCATTTTTCCAATTTGCTCTAAAATTATACAATGAATGTGATTGGTTTTCAAGTAAATTTTGTCCAAACTTATTGAATTATTATAAATAAGCATTATAATTGCTATATGACAATGGATTTCAGTACAGCCGAATTTTTTTCTTTTACATTAAAAAGCATTGTTTCGATTTTTGCGATATTGAACCCATTTGGTGCTTTACCTGTTTTTGTAAGTCTTACTCAAAATTATTCTAAAGTCGATAAACGCTATGTAATCAAACGTTCTGCGTATTTTGTATTTGGCATTTTAACATTCTTTTTTGTATTTGGCGAGCTTATATTCAAAATATTTGGTATAAATATAGGTTCGTTAGAAGTTGCCGGTGGCATTTTACTATCTTTAGTTTCCATTAATATGGTATTTGGCAACCCCCATAAAGAGCGCACGTCAAGCGACGAGTTAGCAGAAGCAGAAGCTAAAGAAAATATAGCGCTTGTGCCACTTGCTATACCTTTGTTGTCTGGACCTGGTGCTATAGCAACTGTTATTACTCTATCCACTTCTGTTAAAAGTTTTTTTCTTTATGTTGGAATTTTTATAGCTATTGTAATCTCATGCATTGCTGTTTATTTTGTTTTAATTAGCTCTTCCTATTTAAATAGGTTTTTAGGAAAAATTGGTATAGGTATCATTTCAAGACTGATGGGCATTATTTTACTTGCAATATCTGTACAATTCATAGTGAATGGTTTAAAAACACTTTTCCCAATTATGCTAAAATAAAATGTATGAATTTAATCAAAAGAGAATATTATAATTTCATTAAAATATATTAATTTGACTAAATTAATGATTTTTGTATATTAGCAATTGTTGACTGTAAGAGGTAAAAATGAAACAAATATCGAAAGATGAATTTAAAACCTTATCGTATGAAAAGATTTTTGAACTGTTAGAAACAAGTGAAAGCGGGTTAACACCAAAAGAAGCTACAAAAAGACAAAATGAGTTTGGTTTTAATGAAATACCAGAAAAAAAGCAATCTTTAATTGTTTTATTTTTCAAAAAATTTTGGGGTCTTACCGCATGGATGTTGGAATTTATAATAATTTTATCAATTTTTTTGAAACATTACATTGATGCTTATTTTATAGGTGCGCTTTTATTATTAAATGCCATACTTAGTTTTTATCAAGAATCAAAATCATCACAGGCTGTAGAAGCTTTAAAAAAGCAACTTGCCATAAAGGTTAGAACATTGCGGGGCGAGTGGATATTAATTGATGCGAGGGAAATTACTGTTGGAGATATCATTCGTATTAGGGCAGGCGATTTTGTCCCAGCTGATGTAAAAGTCATAGATGGTTCTATTGGCGTTGACCAGTCTGCCTTAACAGGTGAATCGCAACTTATACAAAAATCAAGCAATGATATTTTGTATTCTGGCTCTATTATAAAAAATGGTGAGTGCACAGCTGTTGTTGTCTTTATTGGTATAAATACATATTTTGGCAAAACAACAGAATTGGTTGAACTTGCAAAGCCAAAACTTAATATCGAGCACATGATAACTAAAGTTGTTAAATTTTTGATGGTAATTGTTGTGGGCTCACTTGCTGTAACATTTGTAGTTTCTTATGTAAGAGGTGAAAATCTTTTTGCTTTATTGCCTTTGATGTTGATTTTGCTAGTTAGTGCCATACCTGTAGCATTGCCTGCAATGTTTACTGTGTCTATGGCGCTTGGATCCATGCAGTTATCGAAAAAAGGTATACTAGTAACGCGATTGAATGCCTCAGAAGATGTAGCTTCCATGACAACTCTTTGTGCAGATAAAACGGGCACAATGACAGAAAATAAGTTGTCTTTAACTGAAGTTAAGCCTATTTCTAACTTTAAAGAAGAAGATATTTATTTGTTTGGAGCGCTATGCAGCTTTGAAGCTAACCATGATCCAATCGATTTAGCATTTATTAATGCATGTAGGCAGAAAAAAATTGATTTGTCAGATTACGAACAAATTAATTTCATACCTTTTGATCCAAAATTTAAACGAACGCAAGCAGTTGTAAAATATAAATCGGAACAAATCATTATTACAAAAGGTGCTTATGAAAGTATTTGTAGCATGTGTCCTATAAATGACAGCAACGTGAAATCGCAGTTAGATAAAACAGTTAATGAGTGGGCGGCGAAAGGTTATAAAACAATTGCTTTGTCAATTGAAAAAAACGCTATTGTAGATTTTGTTGGTATAGCTGCTTTATATGACCCGCCAAGGAAAGATTCGAGTGTTTTTATAAAAGAGTTGCGCAAGCTTGGCGTAAATATAAAAATGCTGACAGGGGATGCAAAGCCTATTGCCAAAGAAATATCCAAAGAAGTTGAAATTGGAGAAAATATCAGCGAAGGAAAAATCATTAGAGAATATTTTTCGACTGATGCAAAAAAGGCGTATGAGATTGTCAAACAAACGGATGGTTTTTGCGAGGTATTGCCAGAAGATAAATTTTATATCGTCAAAGCTTTACAAAATGGTAATGAAATAGTGGGTATGACTGGCGATGGTGTAAATGATGCGCCTGCTTTAAAACAAGCTGAAGTAGGTATAGCCGTAAGCAATGCAACAGATATAGCTAAAAAAGCCGCAAGCGTAGTATTGCTCCAAGAAGGTTTGGGAACAATTGTCAATCTAATTAAAATGGGGCGAATAATTCACCATCGAGTGTTAAATTGGATTGTAAATAAAATTGTAAAGACATTTCAAACTGTTGTATTTGTATGCATAGCGTATTTGATTACGAATAAATTTGTTGTTTCAGCGTTAGATGTTGTATTGCTGCTTTTTATTATAGATTTTGTTACGATCTCGTTTTCTACAGATAATGTAAGATGGAGTAATAAACCTGAATTGTTTAACATTAAGCCCATTGTTAGTGTAAGCGTTGTGATTGGTATTTTGACTGTCTTGGAATCTTTATTTATTTTGTACATAGCAGATAGAAACTATCACATTTTTTCAAATGAACACATGCTTCATTCTTTTGGCTTTGGTATTTTACTGTTTTCTAATATATTTAACGTTTTTGTTATCAGAGAAAGGGGGCATTTTTGGGAATCTATTGCTAGCAAGGTTTTGTTGATTTCAATGCTTGCAGATATTGTAATTGGTGTATTAATGCTAAGTTTTGGCATTATTGTAGAAAAAATACCTTTAGAATTAATTGTTATATTAATCGGTTACCTAATTTTAGTGTCTATATTAAATGATTTTATTAAGGTTGCTCTAAGCAGACGTTAGAAAATCATGGATGCAATTTTAGTTAAAGCATTTTTTGCCGTATCAGCAAGAAAAATATGGGGTTCGCACACTTGTGTTGAATCGCGCGCTGGATTTATTGTAACAATTTTGGAACCGTAAAATTTTAATTTATTTGCAACATAGTCATTTGTAGGAACTGCTCCGCTTGAGCCAATGAGAAATACAACATCTGGCGTTTTTACATCGCTCATGAATTGGTAATAGTTATTTGCTTGATACTCATTTTCGATATAATCCCAATCACCAAACATTAATATATTAGGACGCAGTAAGCTAGAACACACAGGACAATGTGGCAGGTTGCTTGCAATCATAGTATTTTCATCTAAATCGCACAGCGGCACATCATAGTTTTCTTTTACAAAATAGCTGCATGCTAAGCCTCTTGTGCATTGTAATCTCCACATAGAGCCATGTACTTCATATACATCTGCAGGTGCCACACCAGAGCGCAAATGATAACCGTCTGTGTTTGTTGTGTGCACAAATGATTCCTCAAACACCTCTTTCATCATGCGTACAATTACATAGTAGCCCTCATGTGGTGAATTTTTGTGAGCGTTTCTTCTGCGCCATTCATAAAAAGCCCATGCATACTGTGGGCGCACTTCAAAGCTATAAGGCGATGCCAATTCTTGGGGTTCTAAGCCTTTTTCTTTAAAAACGGGAAAGTTGCGCCAGTAGCCTTCTTTATCTCTAAAAGTGGGTATGCCAGAATCGGCACTCATACCAGCACCTGTCAAAAATAGTGCCGTTTGACTTGATTTGATTAGC
>JAVRLY010000053.1:0-9051 GCA_031960885.1 Desulfurella sp.
TAGGAGGAGTAAATGAAAGATAAACTTAAGGAACTGAAAGAGAAAGAACAGGAAGCAGAAATTGCAGGTGGATTGCAGAGGATTGAAAAACAACATTCTCAAGGCAAACTCACAGCTCGTGAAAGGCTTAATTTGTTATTGGATGAAGGCAGTTTTGTTGAACTAGACAAATTTGTTGTGCACAGATGTACCGATTTTGGCATGGATAAACAGAAAATATATGGCGATGGTGTTGTTACTGGATATGGTACAATAGATGGTAGATTGGTTTATGTTTTTAGTCAAGATTTTACTGTTTTTGGTGGTTCTTTATCTAGTATGCATGCAAAAAAAATATGTAAAATCATGGATTTAGCTACCAAAACTGGCGCACCGGTAATTGGTTTAAATGATTCCGGAGGCGCAAGAATACAAGAAGGTGTGGAATCTTTAGGCGGTTACGCTGACATATTTTTAAGAAATACACTGTCTTCTGGTGTTGTGCCACAAATATCTGTAATTATGGGTCCTACTGCTGGTGGTGCAGTATACTCGCCTGCTGTAACAGATTTTACTATCATGGTAAAGAATACGAGTTTTATGTTTATAACAGGCCCAGATGTTATAGAAGCAGTTACTGGTGAAAAAATAACAAAAGAAGAGCTTGGCGGCGCAGAAGCGCACACTACAAAAACTCAAGTGGCTCATTTTGCTGCGGAAAATGATGAAGATGCATTGATGTTAGTTAGAGAATTATTGCAATTTGTACCACAAAACAATATGGAAGAACCGCCATTTGTGCCTACAGATGACCCAATAAATAGAACTGAAGAATCCATTTATGACCTTATACCATCAGACCCAAATAAGCCTTATAACATGAAAGATCTTATTAAAAAAGTGGTAGATGAAAATTATTTTTTTGAAATACAGGAAAATTATGCAAAGAATATGATTATTGGCTTTGCAAGATTAGGTGGCAGAAGCGTAGGTATTGTTGCAAATCAGCCTATGTATTTTGCTGGAGCACTTGACTATAAGTCAGCAATTAAAGCTGCAAGATTTGTTAGATTTTGTGATGCATTTAATATTCCAATTATTACTTTTGAAGACCAGCCAGGTTATATGCCAGGTGTTGCACAAGAGCACAATGGAGTTATTATTCACGGAGCAAAATTGCTTTACGCATACGCCGAAGCTACTGTACCAAAGATTACGCTAATTGTGAGAAAAGCATATGGTGGAGCCTATGATGTTTTAGGTTCAAAACACTTTAGAGCAGATATAAATTATGCTTACCCAATAGCAGAAATTGCGGTTATGGGTCCAGATGGTGCTGTCAATATATTGTTTAGAAGAGAAATTCAAGAAGCAGAAAATCCTGTAGAAAAGAAAGCTGAAATTGTAAAAATGTATAGAGAGAAATTTGCAAATCCATACATTGCAGCTTCACTTGGATACGTTGATGAAATTATCGATCCAGCGCAAACTAGACAAAAATTAATTCAGGCTTTAGAGTTAACTAAAAACAAAAGAGAATCAAATCCACCAAAAAAACATGGTAATATCCCACTATAGGAGGAAAAATGGTTAGTTATAAGAAATTTAGCAAAGTATTAGTTGCAAATAGAGGCGAGATAGCTGTTAGAATATGCAGAGCATGCAAAGAAATGGGTATTGCTACTGTGGCTGTTTACTCTGAAGTAGATAGAAATGCACTGCATGTTAGATATGCAGACGAAGCATACTACATTGGTCCTGCACCTGCTTCAGAAAGTTATTTAAGGATTGATAAAATAATAGAAATAGCACTTAAGAGTAATTGCGACGCAGTGCATCCTGGATACGGTTTTTTGGCAGAAAATTCAGAGTTTGTAAATGCTTGTAATAAAAACAACATTACATTTATTGGTCCAAATACGCAGTCAATGTACATACTTGGCGATAAAACACGTGCAAGGCAAAAGATGGCAACAGCTGGCGTGCCGATTGTACCAGGCATTAAAGACCCAGTTAAGGATTTAGAAGATGCTTTGAAAATTGCAGATGAGATTGGATACCCAATTATGTTTAAAGCTTCTGCTGGCGGTGGCGGAAAGGGTATGAGGCTTATAAAATCAAAAGAAGAGTTTAAATCTGTTTATGATTTAGCTAAAGGTGAAGCATTAAACGCATTTGGCGATGATAGAATGTACATTGAAAAGGCAATAGAAAAACCTAGACATGTGGAAGTTCAAATTGCACGAGACAAATATGGCACAGGTATACATTTATTTGAAAGGGAGTGCTCAATTCAAAGAAGGCATCAAAAAGTCATAGAGGAATCCCCATCAATGGCAATAAATGATGAAGTTAGGCATAAAATGGGTGAGGCTGCAGTAAAAGCAGTTGCTGCTGCTGATTATGACAGTGTTGGCACAGTAGAGTTTTTGGTTGATAAGGATATGAATTTCTATTTTCTTGAGGTAAACACAAGGGTGCAAGTTGAACATCCAGTAACTGAGCTGGTAACAGGCATTGATATAGCAAAATTACAAATTGGTATAGCAGAAGGTAAACCATTGCCTATCAAACAAGAGAATGTGTTACAGTATGGCCATGCAATTGAGTGTAGAATTTATGCTGAAGATCCGGATAAAAATTTTATGCCATCTCCGGGTATTATTGAAGGATTAAGACTGCCTGGTGGGCCGGGTGTTAGGGTAGATACAGGTGTTTATGAAGGCGCAGAAATTCCTATTTATTATGACCCGATGGCTGCAAAATTGCTTGTTTGGGCAAAGGATAGAAATGCAGCAATTGCTAGAATGCAAAGGGCGCTGAGCGAATTTATTGTAAAAGGCATTAAAACAACAATACCATTTCATCAGAAAGTGCTTAGGAATAAAGATTTTATTGATGGCAATATAAGCACGGATTTTGTAGATAAAGAGGTTTTGGAAAAGCCACAGCCCAGAGAAGGTTCATCAGTAGCAGCTATTTCTGCTGCAGCAATAGCAGAGTACTTGAGAGAAAAGTCACTTAAAAATAGGCTATTAATATTTAAAGAAACATGTGGCGCCGGTAGTCCTTGGAAAGAAGCTGGTAAGAAAGCTGCAATGCTCGGTTTAAGTTTTGGTGATATATATAAAACATCTTAAAATAAATTTAAGGAGAAATGTATGGCTTATATAGTAAAGATGGATGAAGTTGAATACAAAGTGCGAGTTAAAGAAATTGAAGCCAATAAATTTGAAGTATATTTAGATGATAAATCTTATATAGTAGACGCAAGACTAACGGAAGGTAGTGTCTACTCTTTGCTAATAAACAATGAGTCTTTTGAAGCAGATGTTGACTATAAAGGTGAAAACAACTACCATGTGCTAACTGAAGGTGATTTGTTTAAAATCAATGTCATGGATGAGATGAAAGCAAAATTAATGCAACGCAAGGGTGGAGGCGGCTTAGAAGGCAAACAAGTCATAAAATCTGAGATGCCGGGTAGAGTAATTAGCGTGAAAGTATCAGTTGGCGATCATGTAGAAGAAGGCGATATATTGCTAATACTTGAAGCAATGAAAATGCAAAATGAAATTAAAGCGCCAAAAAGTGGTGAAGTAAAAGAGCTGTTTGTAAAAGAAGGAGAAAATATCTCTGCTGATTCTAAATTGGTAGTAATAGAGTAAAAAAATTAGTTTGGCTCATAACTGGGGCCAAACTAATTTTCTATCATCAATGTAACTGGTCCATTGTTTAGCAGTTCAATTTTCATGGAAGCTCCAAAAATGCCAGTTTGAGTTTCTATGCCACTATCTTCAAATTTGGCGACCATTTTCATGTAAAGCTTTTGAGCTTTATCTGGAGCCATAGCATCAAAAAATGATGGCCTATTTCCTTTTGATGTATCTGCTGCAAGCGTAAATTGACTCACAAGCATAATTGAACCGTTAGTATCTTTTAGGGATAGGTTAAACTTTTTATTTTCATCTTCGAATATTCTTAAATTAATAATTTTTTTTATCATTAAGTCAATTTTTGACTCATCGTCATTAGTGCAAAAACATACCAACACTAATAAACCATCATTAATTTTTGAATAAAGCTCATTGTCAATATAAACCTTTGCATAGCTAACTCTCTGTATTAAACATTTCATTTAATTGCACCTTAAGTTTTCTTCCTAAATAGTTTTCCAGGTCTTGAAGCTGTTTTTCTATCCTCTCTTCATTTGCGTAAAGCCCATGCTGTTTTAATAGTTTTTCTAAAAAGATCTTTATGTTGTTAAATAAGTTGTTTTTTTCAAGCAACCTAATGCTTTCGACAAGAAAATTATAGTCAATATCTATTTGACTTGCAATATCTATTATAAAGAAAGCTGCCATTAACTTACTTTTGGTGTTTAAATGTTCAAATTTATCCACTAATCGAAATGTTCGTACTATATACAAGTTTTTTTGCTTCGATAAGGTGAGGTCAAAATTAAATATGTAGAGTAGATTTACCTGTTTTTTCCCATAAATTACTGCATCTATTTTATGTTGTGGCGTTATGATTTTAACAAAATTGATACGATTATAGTTTGTTTTTTTAATTATTATGCCATTTTCATTGATCATTTTACTGCAGAGTTACCTCTTCAGTTTCGCTATCATATGCCAATATATCTGCATATCTAGTCCAACTTATAAATGTTTTAAAGATTTTTTCTGGATCTTCTTGGGGTAAATTGTTGCTAATTTCATTTAGTATGTCTTCTTTATATAAAAATCCTTTGTCGGATTTTTTTACAGCTTCAAAAAGGTATCTAACTAATCTTAAATCTAATATTTCTTTTTTCCATATTTGTTTACGATGCTCTATATCTGATTCTATAAATTTTCTACCAATTGTGGTAAATACAATGCTTCTCCTTGGTGTATCAACAAAATCCAACAATTCTGCAGCCTTCGTAATTTTTATAATATCACCGAACTCTCTATTTAGCTCAACGGCAATGTGAAATATATCATCGTATCCGCCATGTGAATCTAAGAATTCAAGCAAACCGACAATTTCACCAGGCGAAGCCTCAGGTAAAGCTTCAAAGAAATTTTCCTTTCTTTGCGTTTCTATTGTTTCGGGTATATCTGGCAAATCACTTGCAGTAATAATATCATGTATGTAATCAACCATATTTAAAAAATCTATGCTTCTATAGTCCCTTGGTCTTGGAAGTTTATTCTCAATAATGGTTTTTATTTGTGTAGGTTTACCACCTAAAACAATTATTTTGTCGCTTAAATAAACAACTTCCTTAATATCGTGACTTACAATAAGTATGGATTTGGGGTTTCCTCTTTGTTCCCATATATCAATTAATTCTGATCTTAAAGATTCTGCAACAAGCGTATCCACATGACTAAATGGCTCATCCATAAGTAATAACTCTGGATTAACGGCAAGTGCTCTTGCTACCCCAACTCTTTGTTGCATGCCACCGGAGAGTTCTTTTGGGTAGGCTTCTTCAAACCCAGAAAGCCCGGTAATTTTAGTAACCATAATTGTATATTTTTCAATATCATTTTTACTTAGGTTAAGAGGTTTTAGTGCTAATTTTATGTTTTCTTCAACATTAAGCCAAGGTAGTAGTGCAAAGTTTTGAAAAACCATTGAAACATTTGGGTTTATACTGTCTACGAGTTTTCCTTTATAAAATACACTGCCTGAAGATGGTTTTAATATACCGCAAATCATACGCAATAGGGTGGATTTTCCTGAGCCAGATGGTCCCAATATTGATACAACCTCATTTTCATATATATCAAAAGTAATATCTTTTAAGATTTCTAGTGATTTCTTTGTAGATAGACTAAAGCTTTGTGAAACATTGTTTACATTACAGATAACATTCATGACTCACCTCACTTTATAATTTTGAGATAATTTATAAAGGTTTTTCCAAACAAGCTTATTAAACAATACAACAGTTAATGCCATAACCAAAACACTTGCAGCAAGAAGTGGAATTTGTTCTGCGTTAGCCGCTTGAGCAATTAGTGCACCTATTCCTGTTGTAGCTATTGTATGATTTTTGAAATTTACATATTCTGCTACGATTGAAGCATTCCATGCACCGCCAGCAGCTGTAATCCAACCTGTTACAAGGTAAGGAAAAATGGCTTTAAAATAAATCGAGCTAAATCTTTCCCACAAAGAAAGCTTAAAGACTTTGCCCATCGTTATAATTTCAGAAGGAATATTTAAAGCTCCAGCTATTACATTAAACAATATATACCATTGAGTGCCCATAAGCATTAAAATTATACTTCCATAACTTAAATTTATGTGTAAAACATAAAATATGCCTATGATTATAGGAAACAGCATAGGGGCTGGAAAACTAGCGCTTATTTGTATAATGGGTTGTAATATTTTAGAAAGCTTTGGAGAAAGTCCTAAATATATACCAAATGGTATTGTCCATAAAGATCCTATTAAGATTGTTATTAAAACCCTTATTAGAGTGTAAGAGTCAGATTTAAATATAGTATACCATGTATTGCTTGGTATATATTTTATCATAAGAATTACCTTATAACTTGCAAATAAAATAAAAAACACAATTAAACTCAACACAAGATTTGGGATTATATTTATAAAAAACAAATTTTTATTTTTTTTTGATCGGTTTTTTTTGTTGATTCGTTCTAGATTGATAAATTTTTTTTCTGAGATTGTTGTGATTTTTTTGTAAATATTATTAGCGAACTCTAAAATATTTGAGTCAATGAGTAAATTTAAAAACCAAGATTCTTTGGGCTTTGAGTTAAGTGAATACTCAATTTTAAATTTTTCAGACCATGCAACAAGCGGCTGCCAAATAAATTGATCTAGTGCAACTATAATAGCGATCATGGCTAAAATACCATAAGCCATAGCTGTATAATTTCCTTCATTTGCAGCAACACTCATGTAAGAGCCTAATCCTTCTAAGCGAAAATTTTTGTTGCCAAGCGTAAATTCTTCGCATACCATTAAAAAAAACCATCCACCCGCCATACTCATCATACTGTTCCAAATTAGTGAAGATATTGTGGTAGGAAACTCTATCCATCTAAATTTTTGAAACCAATTTAATTTATATAAACTTGCAACTTCATTGAATTCTTCAGGTATAGTTTTTAAGGTTCCATAAAAACCAAAAACCATATTCCAAACTTGTCCCGTGAAAATCATTATGATGCTTGCAAGCTCTAATCCAATATTGCTGTGCGGAAATAGCGCAATAAGCGCAAGCACTACAGCTGGCAAAAAGCCTAGCACAGGTATGCTTTGCAAAATATCCAAAATAGGCAGCAACAAACTCTGAGCTGTTTTATTTTTATACATAAAATAGCCGTAAAATATTGTAAAAACAAAAGATAAAGCAAAAGCGATAAGCGCCCTTGATAAAGAGTAAAGACTGTATTTTGCTAATGAAACCAAAGAAAGGCTTATATTTGCTTCGTAATTTACGTGTGATGTCGCTTGATAAGCATAGTGTGTAATAATATATAGAATGCTCAAAAGCAGCAATAAAAACGCCAAATCAGCTATTAAGCTTCTTTTTTTAACAATATCAAAATTTATATTTGAAAAAATTGATAATCCTAACACAAACTCACCCCCCGATTAAAACAAGCAGATGAGCTTATGTTAGGATTACTCACCTGCTTGTTTAATATAATTTACTACACGAGTTGGGAATATCCATTTAAATAAACTCCTTAGTTAAAAACTTAAGCTAGTATATATAAAGCTATTTTTATTGTCAAGAAATTTTTGGTTCTATCAATTGCAAAGCAAATGGTGTAATAAGCGTAGTTACAAGTGATATTAACACAATTAAACCGTACAATTCATTATTTAATATGCCGCTTGATTTTCCAATTGCTGCAAAGATAAGACCTACTTCTGCTCTTGGTATCATAGATACACCAATTGCTAATTTATTATAAAAACCATTTACAAACAAACCACTGACGAGTTTACCTAAAATTGCTACTGTTAAAAATATTAAAAGCAATACTAAGAAACTTATTATCGAAGCAAAATTAAATTGGCTTAAATTGAATGATAAGCCTATATATACAAAAAAGAATGGCTCAAAAAAATTTTGAAGTGTGTTGAGTTGTGATTTTGATTTTCTAAGCAAATTATCAACCTCTTTGGTTTTTGATATGTTCAATGTTTGCATGCAGTATCCAATAATAAATGCACCCAATATGTTTAGATGTACAAGTTTATAAGATATGTAAGAATATGATATCATAGCAAAAAACACTATTGAGCTAACATAAATTGGATCTTTATCAAATGATAAGGCGATAGAATATTTTAAAATTGCTTTAATGACTGGTATTAACAAAAATAGAATGGTAGCAAATAAAATGACATTGAATGCAATTTCAAAATTTAGCGTTTTTGTTTGGGCGAAATTTGATACCAAAAGTAGCATTACAATACCAATTATGTCATCAATTACAGCTGCAACGAGAACTAGTTTGGCAACAATCGTGTGTTGTTTTTTTAGTTCCATAAAAGTTTTAAGTGTTACTCCAATACTTGTTGCAACGAGACTGCCAGCAATAAAAATTGATTCATTTTGGCTGTAGTCTAAGAATTTGGCTATAATTAGTGCAGTGAAAAATGGCACAAAAGATCCAATTAGTGCAATTGAAACACCTTGAAGATTTGTTTTGACACTAGACGGAAGATTGATTTCTAAGCCCGATTCATACAATAAAAATAGTATGCCAATTTCTGAAAAAATGTAGATAACCTCATTTGGCTTAATGAAGTTTAATGCGCTTGGGCCACATATTATACCAATTAACACATATGTAATAAGACTTGGGATGCCAAAGCTTTTAAATGTTTGCGCAAGCACTTGGCTTAAAATAAATATTACTGAAATAATGAGTATCGTCATCATTAGAATAATCATACCATATAAAATTTTGCTTGACAAGTTTTAAAAAAAGGTTTTAATAGTTACAGATTTTGTGGGGGTTTGTATGGATGAGAAAACCTTAAATGAACTAAAAGATAGGTTGCTATACTTAAAAAGAG
>JAVRLY010000054.1:0-8915 GCA_031960885.1 Desulfurella sp.
GATATCTGCATCTTTTTCAATTATAGTGGCAGAATTATTGCCAAGCTCTAGCGTTACGCGCTTTATACCAGCTTTTCTAATAATACCATCTCCTACAGCAGGCGAGCCTGTAAACGTGACTTTCTTCACTAAAGGGTGCAAAACAAGATAATCTCCAACGCTTGAGCCAGAACCAATTACTACATTAAAAACACCTTTTGGCAAACCCGCTTCTTCCAATATTTCTGCCAATATCAAAGCTGTAGTGGGTGTTGTGGAAGCGGGCTTCAAAACGATTGTGTTTGCGCTTGCTATAGCTGGCGCCACTTTATGGGATACTAGGTTTAGGGGGAAGTTGAATGGCGTAATTGCTGCAATCACGCCCATTGGCACCCTTATGTAGTAGCCCACTCTGCCAATGCCAGATACGCTTGCATCAAGCGGTAGTGTTTCACCATGTATGCGCGTGGCTTCGCAGCTTGCAAACTTAAATGTTTCATAGCCCCTTATGACTTCGCCTATGGAATACTTCCACGCTTTGCCTGCTTCTTTGCAAATCGTTGTGGCTATCTCATCTTTGCGTTTTAAGATTAAATTTGCTGCTTTTTCTAAAATTTGCGCCCTCTCATGTGCTGGCGTCTTTCTAAAGCTTTCAAATGCTTGTTGTGCGGCGTTTACGGCTAAGTCTACATGCGTTTTATCGCATAGCGGGACTTTTGCAAATACTTCATTTGTGTATTTTTCTGTAACATCCAACAAGCTACCCGTTTCTATCCAATTGCCGCCAATATAGGTTTTGTATGTTTGCATAAGCCACCTCCTTTAGGTTTCGCTGTATCTATAACTTATTGCTTCTTTAATGTGCATTTTAGAGATTATATCGCTTGTGCTT
This sequence comes from Desulfurella sp., assembly GCA_031960885.1. Lineage (GTDB taxonomy): Bacteria > Campylobacterota_A > Desulfurellia > Desulfurellales > Desulfurellaceae > Desulfurella. The sequence goes on from JAVRLY010000054.1 coordinate 872, forward strand.
AAATCAGCAATTGTGCGTGCAACTTTAAGTATTTTTGAAAAACTCCTCATAGAAAAATGCATAACTTGCATAGCTTGTTTTAGCGTTTGTTCTGCCTCAGTGTCCAATTGGCAATATTTTTTTATCAAACGCGGCGTCATTTTAGAGTTGGTTTTAATCTTTTCATTGCTAAAACGATTGTGTTGAATGTCTCGAGCTTCAAGTACGCTTTGCATTAACTTGCTACTTGTATATGTGGATTCTGCTTGAATATGATCATAATCTACCTCAGGCATTTCTACATACAAATCAACTCTATCCAAAAAAGCGCCAGAAATTTTACTTCTGTAGCGCTTAATTTGCTCAAAACTACACGTGCATTTTTTTGTTTTAGAACCAAAGTAGCCGCACGGACATGGATTTGCAGCTGCAACAAGCATAAAATTAGCAGGATAGTCAATTGTAAATTTTGCTCTAGAAACATTAATATAGCCGTTTTCCAATGGTTGTCTTAGTACTTCTATTACATTGCGCTTAAATTCTGGCAATTCATCTAAAAACAGTACGCCATTATGCGCTAGGCTAATTTCACCTGGTTTTGCGCTTATGCCACCACCAATTAAACTAATATCACTTGCTGTATGGTGTGGAGAACGAAATGGTCTTGTTGTTATTACCTTATAGTCTTTAAGTAAACCTGCCACACTGTATATTTTTGTTGTTTCTATAATTTCTTCTTCACTCATTGGAGGCAAAATTGTCGGTATTCTTTGTGCAAGCATGCTTTTTCCTGTGCCAGGTGGACCAATAAACATTATATTATGAAAACCGCTCGCAGCAATGAGCGCAGCCCTAATGGCTCTATGTTGGCCTTTAATTTCTGAAAAATCAATATCGTACTGAGCGTTTTCTATTTCTTGATAGTCATTGTATAAAGTGGCACTTAGTGTTCCATTTAGAAAGCTAATAACTTCTGACAAGTTCTCAAATGCATAAATATTGGTTTTAGCAAGTGATGCTTCATGAGCATTTTCTTTTGCTATGATAAGATTCAATCCCTGTTGTTTAGCGTATATTGAAATGGGCAAAATTCCATTAACGGGCTTGAGTTTGCCATCAAGTGATAATTCTGCAGCAAATAGGAACTCGTCTAAATTCTTTGACACTTCAACGCCATTTATTATGGCAATACCAATAGCTATTGGTAAATCAAATTGGCTACCTTCTTTTTTTATGTCTGCTGGTGATAAGTTTACTGTTAGTCTTGTTGCTTTAAAAGGCATCGAGCTATTAAGCAAAGCGCTTCTTACACGTTCTTTACTTTCTTTTATGGCATTGTCTGCAAGACCCACTATATTAAATGCAGGCATCCCTTTTGAACTATCAATTTCTACATCGACACCATATGAATCTATACCGACAACAAAAGTGCCTTTTAATTGAACAAACATTTATTAATTTTTAGTTTTTATTGATACTGTCTCTGAATCTGGACTTTCTTGTCCCCATTTATCAACTGCCTTTACCCAATAGTAGTATGTGGTGTTTGGCTTTACTTTGTCATCAATATACGACGTTCCTTGAACTTTAGCAATTTCGCCTGTGATAAATAAGTAATATCTCCTAAAAAGCTTGTAGTAGGCTATATCATTGCCTGAGCTTGCCCACTCAATTTTTACAGAACCATTTGGCAATTGCTCGACTTTGATGCCTTTTGGAGCTTGAGGTATAGAAAATGTTTTTCCTTGGACAATTTCTGAGTCTGGACTTGAAACGCCACTTGCATCGATGGATTTAACCATAAAAAGGTAGATTTTGCCAGGCTCTAAATGTTTTATAGCATATTGAAGCTCAGATGACTTTACTTCTCCGATATTAGCCATTGAAGATGGGCTATTGCCGTAATAAATCTTATAGTAGGCTACATTTTTTGTAGGGCTTGGAAACCAATAAACTGTTATTTCGCCAGCACCAGTTGGTAAAGCTTTAAGCGATAGTGGAGGTATGGGCTTAATTTGAGTTGTGCCAGAGACATATGCACTTGGTGGGCTTTCTACATCTTTATAGTTAATGCTTGATACTTCATAATAGTAAGTAACACCATCACCTAAACCAGTATCTGTATACGTAGTATTTTCCCTACCATTCAATCGTTTTATAGCTTTAAATGGTCCAAGATTAGATTCAGCCCTGTAAACCATATATCCAGATACAGACATATCGTTTGACGGCTGCCATTGTATTATCAAACTATGGGGCAAGCCACTGATTACTTTTAAGCCAGCTGGAGGGTTAGGTCTTGGCAGCGTTGTAGCAGATACCTGTGAAAAAGGGCCCACGCCTTGATCGTTAAATGCTGCAATTCTATAATAGTATGCGGTATCATTTTCTAAAGTAGATAGAATACCGCCACTATCCGTGTAACTTGATTGCAAATTATTGTTGATTTGGGTTAAAAATTCAAATTTGCCATTAGGTGAACCAGATCTGTAAATTACATAGCCTTTTATATTTTGGTTTGTAATTGGCACCCAGGTAAGCGTAACGGATTGTATGCCACCTTTGGCTGATGTGATTTCTACATTTGGTAAACTTGGGTTAGATTTAGTTATTTCTAGCGTGGAACAAGATGATACAAACAACAAACCAAAAAATAATAACAACCACTTTTTCATATACCAATCCTCCGTTTATGTTGATCTATTTAAAGTATACAATTTTTGCCCATTTTGCAACAAAAAAATACAATTCACGCTTTTTTTAGGTCTACACCTGTTGAAAAAAATACAGCTCCTTGTCCAATATCCGATAAAGAGTCGCTTGTTAATGCATTTATAGGGTCTTGTTTGTAATCATCTGCCCAATAAAGTCCTCTTGATACCAAAACACCTTCTTTAACATCTTCGCATACATTGGCTTTTAGGATACATGCGCCTTGATGATTAAATACTTTAACCATATCTCCATCTTTTATACCAATCTTTTGGGCATCATGTGTGTTAATTTTTACCGTTGGTTGACCAGCTTTTTCTTTTAAGTGCTCAATATGTGCAAATGTTGAGTTTAAAAAATATTTGTTAGGAGAACTTATTAAAATAAAAGGATAATCTAAAGACAACGGCATACACTCTGGAAGTTCTTTGTGCGTTGTATGAAACGTTTCTCTGTTTTTAAATTGTATCTTTTGTGTTTTTGTGTAAGCAAACTGTTTATATGGCGCTAAAGCGTCGTCTAAAACGACAAATTTTTCTCTCAATAGTCTATCAAGCGTAATATTTTTGTTTTTAAAATAGTCATTATCAAGTGCTTGAGTAGCAAGCTCATAAGCATTATCTTTAAAACACGCCTCTGTAAAACCAAAAGCCAACGCTAACATGCTAAAAACTTCTATATTTGGTTTTGATTCGCCAAGTGGCTCAATTGCGCGTTTTGCAAAAGCAATCACATTGTGCCAATAGCTTATATACAAATCCTCATGTTCAAGAAATGTTGTTGCGGGCAACACGATATCAGCATATTTTGCAGTATCTGTCCACAGTCTATCATGTACCACGACAAACAAATCGTCCCTCTGAAAACCTTTTTTCACTAAATTATGATTTGGGGCTACTATCAAAGGGTTTGAGTTGTAAACATAAATGGATTTAATGGGACTGTCAGTGTCTGTTAAGGCTTTTGATAATTCTACCATATTGATTGTTCTTGGTGATGTTGTCAAAAGATCTGGTCTTTGAAGCAATGTTTTGTTTATTGGAAAATACCCAGAGTTAGATTTTAGCGCTCCACCTCCTTTATACTTCCATGCTCCAACCAAAGCGGGCAATAAACTTATAGCCCATGTGTTAAATCCACCATTTAAATGGTGTTGTAAGCCATTTCCTATCCGAATAAAACTAGGATTTATTGTTGCATAATCAAGTGATAGCTTATATAACTGGCTTTTGGTTAAACCAGTATTTTTGCATACTTTTAGCGGTGTGTAATTGCTTGATAATTGTTTAAACTCTTCAAAGCCACATGTATTGTTTTCAACAAATTCTTTATCGTATAAATTTTCATTGATTATAATATTTGCCATACCCAAAGCTAATATTCCATCGCTTGCTGGTTTAATGTGATAAAACTCGTCGGCAAATCGCGCTGTTTCATTTTTCTCTACATCTATACATACAATTCTTGCACCATTTTGTCGTGCTTTTTGAGCAAATATAGCTTGATGCAAATTTGTTAGCGTTGCATTTATTCCCCAAAAAATAATGAATTTTGAAAATTGCGTTTCTATAGGATTTGTGCCCACCAAGTTTCCATAGGCTAGCTCAAAACCTTTGCTGCCAGCAGCTGAGCAAATAGTGCGCAAGAGTTTTGCTGAGCCAATTTTGTTAAAAAACCTCCTATCCATACTTGCATTATTGAGTATACCTTCTGTGCCAGCATAAGAGTAAGGCAAGATGGAGTCGCTTGAGTAATTTTTTATAATGTGTTGCCATTTTTCAACAATTGTTTCAATAGCTTCTTGCCATGATATTCTCTTAAATTGAAATTGTTGTTTGTTTCCTACTCTTTTATATGGGTACAAAACCCTATTTGCAGAGTAAACCACTTCTTTGTAATGAGCCGTTTTATTGCAAATTACACCTTGTGTAATAGGATGATTTTTACAGCCGGATACTTTTTCTACTACATTATTTATCACTTCAATATCTAAAGCGCAAGCATCTGGGCAGTCGTGCGGACATACGCTAAAATGTTTCATAACTAAAATAAATTATAATTCTAATCTTTTAAAAAAGCAACTTTTAATGTATAATAAGCATGATGTTAATGGGTCGCATTGTCAATATCTTGCCGCAGTGTACATTAGTTTTTTCTAATGGTAGTGTAATTAAGTTTCCATTTAAAACTAAGCATAATTTATACGATATTATTGATGAAAACGATAATTTGTTGACGCGCTCGTATGCTAAAATTGATTTTGAAAATAAATTTAAATATCTAAAAAACAAATTTGCACTTATCAATAAAGCACGGCATTTTTTCAAGCAAAATGGATTTGAGGAAGTGCTAACAAATAAATTAAAAAAACAATACTTGCAAGAAAGGCATATAAAAAAATTAAAGACAAAACATGGGTTTTTGGTACCGTCGTTTGAGATTGAACACAAAAAAATACTATGTTTGGGGTTTGAAAAAATATTTGAGCTTAATTTTGCTTATCGAGACGACTTTGAAGACTTCTGGCACAGCAAGGAATTTTTAATGTTGGAATGGTATAGGGCGTTTGAAGAACCCCAAAAAATCATTGATGATTTTAAACATTTATGCATATATTTGAATAATTCGAATAATGTGCTTAAGACACGTTCGGGTAATATAATAAATTTTAACAATGTTTGCTTTCATACATATCGTGAGTTATTTTTAAAGCATCTGCATTTAGATATAGAGTCTAATTTTGATAAAAACAAAATTATCATTAAACACCATCTGGAAACAAATTTAACAAAATTACAAGTCCTTGATTTTTTATTTGCTACGTATATTGAAAAAAAATTAGGGAAAAATTGTATAGACATAGTTTATGATTTTCCACATTATACATTCTTAGCAAAAAAAGAGGATAAATACTTTAAAAGATTTGAGTTTTACATCGATGGTGTAGAAATAGCCAATTGCTACGAAGAAGAAAATGATTTTTCAAAACTAAATAAATATTTCAACCACTATACAGATAAAGAATTTATAGATTTTATGTCATTTGGTATGCCACCAGCCTCAGGCATAGCATTTGGCTTTGATAGAATATTAAAGTTGCTAGTTAAAAATCATTAGCAAAATAAGTTTTTAAAAATAATAAATGTTTAAAATATAAATAGGAAAACCTTAATTTACAGAGTTAATGTATAATATTTGCCTGCTTTTTATAAAAATTACTAAAAAATTATATTAATTTCTTACAAGTAATTTTCTTAACACTTCATTGTTTGGATATTCTTATCTTTTAATATACAATCGTTTTCTAACATTAACAATTTCGGCAACTCTAACTTTTTTAAATCTTTTACACATACACATTTTTCTATCAAAAGAAGATAATATAATTAATTAAACTTTGCACTTTCCCCTTTTAATTTTTTAAATACCCAATTCTAATATGTGTATGTGTTTTTATTTTTAGTAGGACTTATGTAAAAACCTTTAGTGGCGCATCTTTGCGTTTTTTTATATCACCCCTTCTAATTGCTTCATCTATGTCTATTTGTTTTTGTTCTTGTAATTTTCTTAAATACTCTTTTTCATCCTTAATACGACCGCGCTCTTTTGCCACTTCCAAAAGTTTTTCACCAATCTTTTTACCTGCGTATTTAATGGTTTCTTCTGGAAAATACACCGCTTTGCAGCCAGGGCAACTATACACCTCAACATCAGGTACGACGAGCATTTCGCCCTTAACAGGTCTTTTGAATGGTGTTTTTGTTTTTACCATTTCTCTACCACAATATTTGCATCTCATTAGCTACTCCTTTGCTACTCTTATACAAAATAAAATAGAGGGGCAAAACCCCCTCTAAATATAAATTAACCTTTTACTTTAACTCTCCAAGGTTTACCGTGCTCTTTTTCATAGGCTACTTCACGAACGGTTTTTCTCTTTAGATATATTCTTGTTGGGTCAACTATCATTCTGAGGACTTTTAGTTGCTCATGAGATGGTGAAGGCGTAGTTGGAACATCATCCGTTGGTTTTAAAACTTTACCGCTTTTATCCTTCAACTCCCACATAACATTATCTATAACATCCTTTAGACTTACATCTGGATGGACGCTTCTGAGTCTCATATCATAAATGCCTTCTTCTGGGAAATTTTCCATAATGCAAAGGTCAGAAACCATTAAACCTTTACCGCCTCTTGGAATTCCATAATCCCATCTTGACTCTCCCTCTGGTCCTCGCGCAGCACCCAACGTAGTTTTGAATTGCACATTGTATGGGAATCGTCTTTTTTCTTGAACCATAACGCTTAATATAAAGTCAGATAGTGTACCTATTGGGTTTGAACCACCAGAGCCTGTGAATATAACATTTGGACCCTTTCCAGTACCTGATGCTATAGAAGTCCATTGATTACGTGGTGCTTCCCAAAGAGCAGTTGCATTAATATTGCCGTACTCATCATACTCTGCGCCGCCTAAACCACCACCAGTAACATAGCCGCGTTGTTCGTAAGTGCCAAATGCGTCTATCATCGATAGAGCAGTTGATGCCATATAAGCACCTCTAATATCGGCAACTGAAACAGGTATGTGCTCAAAGCTAGGATCAAGCATGCCTGCTTCCATAACTATTATAGCTTCAGGATTTATAGTATGTTGTGCAAGTGTCATCGTAAGAACAGGCAAACCTGTGCCAATAAACATTGATGCGCCGTTTGGTACCATTGTAGAGCTTGCTATTGCAAGCAACTCCATTGTTGTAAACTCTTCTGGTGGAATATCATTTTCTTTGCAATAAGCTTCATAGTCTGTGTCACTAATGCCACTATTAAAAGACTTCACACTTGCTTCAATTTCTTCAACAGTTGGTATATGAACTGGTATAATAGCTTTCTTACTCATATTTTTTTACCTCCTTAAATTTATATTGGCCTATATTGGTCTGGTTTATATCCATATTTTGTATCTGCAATTAATTCATACAACCTTGCAAAACCTGTGGCACCACTTGGGCACTCATATTTTGCTTTAATTTTTCCAAACTCAAATTTATCTGTTCCAACTTTATTTTGCAAGAAATCCCATTCATCTTTACCTACGATATCATGCCAATAATCTGCTAGAGCTTTTTTGCCATCTGGTGTATCAGCTGCTCTGTTTGCTTGAATATAGAACTTCCACCACATCCAGTCGTAATCGTACATGTATGTTACGTTTGTTGGATAGCCTCCCCATGGAGTTTCTACTATTGCATCAACATGTATCATAGGTATTTGGTTTTCTGATGGTCTGAATCTCAATTCTTCTTCTGGAACTACTTTTTCTGTTGCAATTACTAAATATTTTGCGCTTA
>JAVRLY010000055.1:0-8889 GCA_031960885.1 Desulfurella sp.
GGGTTGTAGTACAGAGCAAACGGGTCATCTGCCCAAGCCGCGTACGCTCCACCCAATGAAGTGGCCTTTGCACCTATTCCGTATGTGTCAACATTACCCGCAAAAGCCTTTGTTGAAAGCATTAAACCAACTGCTGCAAGTAGTGCTACTTTAGATAACTTTTTCATAATACCCCCTATTAAACAAAATTTTAATTAACCTTATACAAAAAAATTTAGTAAATGTCAATAGTAACTTAATTATTCAAAATTTAATTGTATATTTAAAAACATACTTGACATTTACGTAAAAGAATGATATATTTTGCCAACACTTTAAAAAAAGGGGGGATGTATGGAAAATTGGCCTTTTAGGTCTTTACCTGATATGCTTATGCAAAATGCTTTGGTTTTTAAAGACAAAATTGCAATTGCGTATAAAAAAGGAAACGGCATAACAAAGTTTACTTATGAAGATTTTTATAAGTTTACTTTGATGGTATCAAGAGGCTTAAAAAAACTTGGCGTTAAACCAAAAGACAAAATTGCGATTTTGTCTGAGACGCGTCCTATGTGGTCTTTGGCTGATTTTGGCATAATGAATCTTGGCGCTGTTGTGGTACCAATTTATCACACAAATACACCAGAACAGGTTGCATACATTATTAACCACTCAGAATCGCGCGTTTGTTTTGTTTCTGATAAAACTCAATACTTAAAATTGCTTGAAGTAAGAGACCAACTCCCAAGCTTAGAATTTGTCATAGCACACGATAGGTTTTTAGGCGACAAAAAGCTTCCCCTTATTACATTTTACCAGGTTTCTGAGATTTCAGAAGTTTTAAGTCTTGATGAGCAAAAAGATATTGAATCTCATATTGGGAGCATAGATATTGACGATACATTTACAATTATATACACATCAGGCACCACTGCTGAGCCAAAGGGTGTTGAGCTCACACACAAAAATCTTATATCAAATATCTATTACATTAATAAAAAAGCAAAAAATTTAATAGATTCAAATGATGTATTTTTAACATTTTTGCCTTTTAGCCATATTTTAGGAAGGGCAGATAGCTACTATTTGCCTTTAGCCTATGGAGCTGAAATTGCTTTTGCAGAAAGCATAGAAAAAATTGCCGACAATATTTTGGAGTTTAAGCCTACGATTATGGTTACAGTCCCAAGACTTTTAGAAAAAATTTACTCTAAAATTTTAGATAGCGTTCACCACGCTAGCAATTTTAAAAGAAATCTATTTCATAGCGCACTAAATACTGCAAGGCAATATGTGGATGCAGTATATGTGAATAAAAACTTAACTAGCACATTAGAATTTAAATATAAATTATTTGATAAATTGGTATTTTCTAAAGTAAGAGAAAAATTGGGTTTAACTAACTTTAAAACATTTGTATCAGGTGGCGCTCCGCTTGAAGTAGAAGTAAACAAGTTTTTTTGGGGACTTGGTATTAAGGCTTTAGAAGGGTATGGTTTAACAGAAACATCACCTGTTTTATGTGTAAATAGTTTTGAACAGATAAAATTTGGTTCAGTTGGAACTTTAATTGATGATACTCAGATTAAAATCGCTCCAGATGGCGAGCTGTTGTTTAAAGGTCCGCAAATTACAAAAGGCTATTACAAAGCGCCACAATTAAATCAAGAGGCTTTTGACGAAGAAGGCTTTTTTAGAACAGGAGACATAGGAAAAATTGATGAAGAGGGATTTATTTATATTACAGATAGGAAAAAAGAGCTTATTATAACAGCAGGTGGCAAAAATATAGCGCCAGCTCCTATTGAAAATGCGCTTAAACTTTCTAAGTACATTTCTAATGCGTATGTGTATGGCGACAGAAAGCCATATTTGGTTGCATTAGTAACTATGAATGTGGAAAGGGTGTTGGAATTTGCCAAAGAAAATCATTTGCATTATTTCGATATTACAGACTTAGCAAAAAACCAAAAAATTTTGGATTTATTTAAGTCAGAAATGGAAGAAATAAATAAAACATTGCCTAGATACGAAACAATTAAGAAGCTTTCAATTGTGCCACACGACTTTAGTATAGAAGGAGGTGAACTGACGCCAACATTAAAGTTAAAGAGAAGAGTTATTTACAAAAAGTATGCTGATAAGATTGAATGTTTGTATACGGAAGATGGAAATTGTTTTAATTGCTAAAGGAGGTCCTTTTACAATGCATAATACAAGGAGGTTTTGGAATGAGAGAAATTAACAAAGTCGCCGTACTTGGCGCAGGTGTCATGGGTTCTACTATTGCTGCGCATTTAGCTAATGCTGGAATAGAAGTTTTGTTGCTTGATTTACCAAGCGATGACAACCCAAACAAGATTGCTAAAGCAGGTTTAGATGCTACAGTGAAGGCAAAACCGGCAGCATTTTTTTTGCCAGAGTACGCATCGTTTGTTAAGGTAGGCAACTTCAGGGATGATTTACCTAAAGTTAAAGACTATGATTGGGTTATAGAAGTAGTTGTCGAACAAATGGATATTAAGAAAAAATTATTAAATCAGCTTGCACCACATTTAAACCCAAATAGTGTTTTTTCTAGCAATACAAGCGGTTTATCCATTAACGAGATGTCAGAAGTTTTACCTGAAAACTTGAGAAAGAATTTTTTAATTACGCATTTTTTTAACCCGCCAAGGTACATGAGATTGCTTGAAATTGTGCCTTCAAAGTACACTGATCCAAATATTGTAAAACAAATGGCTGAGTTTATATCACACAGACTGGGAAAAGGTATAGTTTACGCAAAAGACACGCCAAACTTCATTGCCAATAGAATTGGTGTATACTCTATTTTTAATGGCATAAAACACATGCTTGAGATGGGCTTAACTGTTGAAGAAGTGGATGCAATAGCTGGTCCAGCCACAGCAAGAGCAAAAAGCGCGGCATTTAGAACATCTGATTTAGTTGGTACAGATACAATGGTGCATGTTGCAAACAACACTTATGAGTTGTTAAAAGACGATGATGAGAGAGAAATCTTCAAGGTTCCTGAATTCTTAAATTATATGGTAGAGAAAAAATTGCTTGGCAATAAAACTAAACAAGGTTTTTATAAAAGAGAGAAAGTAGATGGCAAAAATGTAAATTACTACTTTGATTACAACAAAAAAGAGTACGTGTTGTCTCAAAAACCAAAATTTGCATCAATTGAAATGGTAAAACAGATTGATTCAAAAGCGCAAGCTCTAAAAGCCTTAGTTACAGCAAACGATAAAGCTGCTTTGTATGCTTGGAAAAACATTCGCGATACAATTATATATGCAGCAAAACGCATACCAGAGATAGCTGACGATGTAGTAAATATCGATAATGGCATGAAATGGGGATTTAATTGGGAGTTGGGACCGTTTGAGATGCTTGATGCAATTGGCATTAAGTATTTTACAGATAGATGCGCAAAAGAAAATGTCAAATTCCCAGATTGGCTAAATGGCATTGAAAAGATTTACAAAATAGAAAATGGAAAGAAATATTATTATGATTGCATAGGCAAAACATACAAGGAAGTAGAACAGCCAAAAACGCACATTAGCCTTGAGCTATTAAAATCTGACAACAAAGTTGTAGAAAAGAATGCTGGAGCAAGTCTAATTGATTTAGGTGACGGTGTATTTTGCTTAGAATTCCATACAAAAATGAACGCAATAGGTGCTGAAATTATAACAATGATAAATAAGTCTATTGCAAAAGCGCAAAGCGATGGCGTTGGCTTAGTCATTGCAAATCAAGGCAAGCTATTCTCAGCTGGAGCCAATCTAATGCTTATTGCAAGCCTCATTGCAGAAGGAGATTTTTCGCAAGTAGCTCAAGCTGTAAAAACCTTCCAAAAAGCTTCGATGAGCATAAAATACTCAAAAATACCCGTAGTGTCTGCACCATTTAACTTAACGCTTGGCGGCGGTTGCGAGATAAGCTTGCATTCAGATGCGATAGTAGCACATGCTGAAACATACATGGGTCTTGTAGAAGTAGGCGTTGGCTTAATACCAGGCGGCGGCGGCACAAAAGAAATGGCTTTGAGGGCAATTCAAGAAGCTGCACTAAATAATAGCGATGTTTCAGCTTTTACATTTAAAGCATTTCAAAACATTGCAATGGCAAAAGTTTCAATGAGCGCAGATGAGCTATTCCAATTAGGATATTTAAGACGCGGCGATTCTATTACAATGAATATTGATAATTTAATATTTGACGCAAAACAAAAGGTCATAGCGCTGTCAAACAATTACAGACCACAAAAACCAAAAGAAAATTTAAGCGCACCGGGAAAAAGCGTTGCAGCTAGCATAAAAGCGCAGTTGTGGAATATGAAAATGGGCGGATATGTTACTGAATACGAAGAATACTTGGGCGGACTCATTGCAAATGTTATGTGTGGCGGCGATGTGCCAGCTGGGACATTGATATCAGAAGAATATTTGCTTGATTTAGAGCGTGAAGCATTTTTAAAAGCTTGTGGCAATAAAAAAACACTTGAGCGCATTCAACATATGTTAAAAACCGGCAAACCATTAAGGAATTAAGGAGGAAAAAAATGAGAAGCGCATATATTTTAACAGCTTACAGAACAGCGGGTTGTAAGGCAAAAAAAGGTAAATTTAAAGACACAAGGCCAGATGATTTAGCCGCAGCAGTTATTCGCGGTTTAATAGATAAAACAGGCGTTGAAGAAGCATATATCCAAGATGTTATACTTGGTTGTGCTTTTCCAGAAGCAGAGCAGGGCATGAATGTAGCAAGGATTGCATCCCACAAAGCAGGCTTATCATATGAGATCCCGGCTCAAACAGTCAATCGTTTTTGCTCTTCTGGTTTGCAAGCTATAGCAACAGCTGCAGAGCGTATTATGGCTGGCTTTTCAGATTGCATAATTGCAGGCGGCGTAGAAAGTATGACAATGGTGCCAATGGGTGGCAATAAATACAGCGCAAACCCCTCTTTAGTTGAAACGTGGCCACAAGCTTATTCGGCAATGGGTATAACCGCCGAACTTGTTGCTGATAAATTTAACATATCAAGGGAAGACCAGGATGTTTTTGGCTACAATAGCAACATGAAAGCTGCAGCTGCTTTAGAAAAATTCAAAGAAGAAATCATACCTGTTGAGATTGAAAAAGTTTCTGTAGTTGATGGTAAAGTTAAAAGAGAGAAAGAAATTGTTGATATTGATGATGGTGTTAGGGCAGATACTACAATTGAAAGTCTATCTAAGCTAAAGCCTGCATTTAAAGTAAATGGCACAGTAACAGCTGGCAATGCTTCGCAAATGACAGATGGCGCAGCAGCTGTATTTGTAGTATCAGAAGATTTTCTAAAAAAGATAAACAAAGAGCCAATGGCAAGATTTGTAGGTTTTGCAGTAAAAGGCGTACCGCCAGAGATTATGGGCATTGGACCAACAGCTGCAATACCAGAAGTATTAAAATTGACCGGTTTATCATTAAATGATATTGGACTTATTGAGTTGAACGAAGCCTTTGCATCGCAATCAATATACTGCATTAGAAACTTGGGTCTTGATGAATCTATCGTTAATGTAAATGGCGGAGCAATTGCTTTGGGTCACCCGCTTGGCTGCACAGGCGCAAAATTAACTACAACAATTTTGCATGAAATGAAACGCAGAAGCAATGTAAAATACGGTTTAGTGTCAATGTGTATTGGCGGTGGCATGGGCGCTGCTGGTATATTTGAGAAAATATAAAATAAACAAGGAGGATTTATGAAAGGCGGAGAATTTATTGTAAAGGAAGCGGATAAGAATGAGATAACGACACCAGAAGAGATTACAGAAGAACAAAAGCAAATGGCAGAAACAGCCGAGGCATTTGTAACAAATGAAATATTAAAAGATATCGATGAAATAGACAAACATAACTTAGACTTGTTAAAAAAGCATTTAAAAGAAGCATCTGAATTGGGTTTTTTGGGCATTTATGCACCAGAAGAGTATGATGGCGTTAATTTAGATACCAAAACTACTATAGCAATTGCGGATAAAATGGGCGCTGCTGGCTCATTTGCAGTTGCATTTGCAGCTCATGTGGGCATTGGAAGTTTGCCTTTAATATACTTTGGCACAAAAGCACAAAAAGATAAATACTTGAAAAAAATTGCAACGGGTGAGTGGATTGCTGCATATTGTTTGACTGAACCCGATGCTGGCTCAGATGCTATGAATATTACCACTTACGCAACACTATCAGAAGATGGCAAATACTATATCCTAAATGGTTCAAAGACTTATATTACAAATGGCGGTATAGCCGATTTATTTACTGTTTTTGCCAAAATAAACAAGACCGATTATGCAGCTTTTTTGGTTGAGCGCAGTTTTGAGGGTGTAAGCATAGGCAGAGAAGAAGACAAAATGGGCATTAGGGGCTCATCCACTACACCTGTGATGTTTGACAATGTAAAAGTGCCAGTGGAAAACTTGCTTGGGGAAATTGGCAAAGGTTACAAAGTAGCGTTTAGCGTGCTTGATGAAGGAAGGTTTTTGTTGTCTGTTGCAGCTATTGGCGGGGCAAAAATGGCGCTTCAAGAAGCAATTAAATATGCAAATCAAAGAAAGCAATTTAAAATGCCTCTGACTAAATTTGGCGCTATAAAAGAAAAAATTGCCGATATGATTACAAAAATTTTTGCTGGCGAAGCCTTAAATTACAGACTTGCAGACCTATACGATAAAGAAATTCAAAAAATCGACTCTAACGATCCAGATTATTACCTAAAAAAACAAAAAGCGCTTGAAGAGTACAGCATAGAATGCTCAATATCAAAAGTCTATGGAAGCGAAGCGCTTGATTTTGTGGTTGATGAAACAGTCCAGATTTTTGGCGGATATGGATTTATCAAGGATTACCCAGCTGAGCGATTTTACAGAGATGCAAGGATAAACAGAATATTTGAAGGCACAAACGAAATTAACAGACTTTTAATACCTGGTATAATGCTAAAAAAAGCCATGAAAAATGAACTTCCTTTGCAAAAAGGCGCTATGGCAGCATTTGAAGCGCTTATTACGCCATCATTTGAAGATATTGACGAATCTGTAAAATTTGCAGTTGAGAAAAATTTAGTTAAAAACTTAAAAACGCTGTATTTAGCCCTAAGCGGTATGGCTGTTCAAAAGTACTTAGATAGTATTAAAAAAGAAGAAGAAGTGTTGTTTGCTTTAGCAGACATAGCAATTAATATTTTTGCCTTAGAAAGTACAGTTTTACGAGCAGATAAAGCTCAAGGCATTGTAAATCCAAATAAATTGCCATTATATGACAGCATAGTAAAAACAGTTGCATTTGAGTGCACAAACAATATTGAAGAAGCTGCAAAAAAGGCTGCTTTCTATATTGGAGGCGATGCGCTTCAAAGCGTATTAAGCGGAATTAGGCGATTTACAAAGTATGATGCCAATGAATTATTGGAAGCAAAACGGCTACTGGCCAATACTGCGATTGAGCAGGAAAAATACATATTTTAAAGGGGGTTTCTTCCCCCTTTATTTAAGGGGACAAGTGAATGTATAATGTATTGTTGAGTCCTTCTCAGAAAAAGATTTTTGAAGAAGCTTCAAAGTTTGTAGCAAGTGTGGATAAGCAATTGCTTATCGATATGGATGAGGATAAAATCGAGTATCCAAAAGATACTATTGAAACGCTTGGTAAATTAAATTTACTTGGCATTAGATTTCCTGAAGAGATAGGGGGTAGGGGCTTAAAATGGCAAGATGAGGTTGTATTGATTGAAGAGATTGGCATGCTTGGTGCAGCTTTGTCATGCGCAAGCGTTATGCCATCAATTGTAGGCGAGGCAATCTCAAAATTTGGCAGCTCATATCAAAAAGAAAAATATCTAAAACCTACATTGCAAGGAAAACTTATATGCGCAGAAGGCTTAACAGAACCAAGAGGCGGCTCTGATTTTTTTGGCGCAACAACAATAGCTAAAAAAAGTGGCAATAAGTGGGTTTTAAGCGGTCAAAAAAGATTCATTGTCGGCGCAAAAGGCGCAGATTACTTTCTCATTTATGCCCAAACGGATTCATCAAAAGATTACAAGAAAAATATGAGCGCATTTTTAGTTGACAAAGATAAAGTCAGTGTGGAAAATTTATATGAGCTTATGGGAGCAAGGGGCGCTGGCACAGGCAGGATTGTGCTAAAAGATGCAATTGTAGATGAAGATAATGTGGTTGGAAATATTGGCGAAGGTTCAGTCATATTTTACCAAATGATGATACCAGAGCGTTTAACAACAGCAGCTGGCGCTTTGGGGATTGCAAAAGCAAGTTTAGAAATTGCGCTAAAATACTCAAAAAATAGAAAAGCTTTTGGACAACCCATAAAAAACTTTGAAGGCGTAAGTTTCAAGGTAGCACAATCTAGCGCTTTACTTGATGCGGCAAGAGCCCTTGTCCACACAGCAGCAAAAGCTGTAGATGAAGAACTTGATGCAAGCGTGCAACGCAGGCTTGTTAGTGAGGCAAAAAGATTTTCAACACAAAGCGCATGGGAGATTGTAAACAATGCGATGCAAATTATGGGTGGTATTGGCTATACTAATGTTTATCCTATCGAAAGATACCTTAGAGACGCGCGATTGATGATGATATGGACTGGCACGAATGAAATTATGGATTTAGTTATTCAACACGAACTGTACAAAGAGCTAGAGAAAAATCGTATTTTGCGCGATGTTGAGCTTGATGCAAAATCATCTGCCCAATTAGAAGAAAAGGTTTTTGAGTAAATGGATAAGCATACGCTTGATACACCGTACCCAGTGGGTCCTGTGCATTTTTATACATGCGAGATTAATGGCGATTTAATTATGTTTGACACAGGGCCTTATACATTTTTAGCG
>JAVRLY010000056.1:0-8767 GCA_031960885.1 Desulfurella sp.
TAAGCTCATACTCTTCGTCACTTTTAAGTTTCTCTAAAAAGCTATCTGTAATTGCTACGCTAATGTTAAAATTTGTTATAGCATTATCTTGCTCTTTACAATGTATAAACTCCATTATATCTGGGTGATCTACCCTTAAAATGCCCATATTTGCGCCACGTCTCACACCGCCTTGTTTAACAGATTCTGTTGCGCAATCAAATACTTTCATAAATGAGATTGGACCTGAAGCCACGCCTTTTGTAGACTGGACTACTTCGCCTTTTGGTCTTAGCCTACTAAAACTAAAACCTGTACCACCCCCAGTTTTATGTATTATGGCTGTTTGTTTGACTGCTTCAAATATTTCTTCCATTGAATCGCCAACTGGCAAAACAAAACATGCAGACAATTGACCAAGCGGGTTTCCTGCATTTATAAGTGTCGGCGTATTTGGTAAAAATTTTAAACTTGCCATAATATTGTAGAATTGCTCATACCAATAATCAAAATCTTTTTCTGGTAAAGCTATGTGTTTTGCGACACGATGCAGCATTTCATCTGGCGTTTCTATAATCTCTCCTTTCTCATCTTTTTTTAAATACCTTGCTTTTAGTACTGTAAGAGCGTTTTCACTAAAGCTCATATATTTACTCCTTGAATATATCTCTAATTGTAAAATTGGCGTATGTTTGGTTAAACGCTACATAAAATGCTATAGAATAGCGCTCATTAATTTTTAAATTATCATCTGTAGGAGCTAAAAAGGATCTTCTTTGGCCGTTAAAATCAATAATAAGAGAATTGTGGTATGGCTTTTTTTGTATATCTTTTAAAACAGCATTCCTTATAAAAAATGTAGGCTCTTCATTGTTTGAGCCAAATGGTTCTAGTTCTCTTAACTTTTCTAAAAAACCATTGTTATTAAGGAGTTCTATATTGCATTCTAAATCAACCTTGAGTTGGTTCATGTTGCCGACTTTTAACTTTGCTACTTCTTTATTTATGGCTTCTCTTAAGGGTTCTATGTGTTCTTTTTGTAAAGTAATGCCAACAGCGAATTTGTGGCCACCAAACTTATCAAGCAATCGCTCATTGCGTTTTATAACATCAAATAAATTAATAGACTCTACGCTACGCCCGCTACCAACGCAAAATAATTCACCTTCTGATATGACAACCGAAGGTTTTCTGTAAAAATGAGCTAAATTTCCAGCTACTATGCCAATTACACCCCTATGCCACTTGCCGCTCACAACAATTGCATCATAGTGTTTTGAACTGCCAGCCATTGACCTTGCTTCTTGTAAGATTTTTTGTTGCAGGGTTTTTCGTTTTATGTTTAACTCATCTAACCAGTTTACAATACGATTTACTTTTGAATCTTGTGTTGTTGTAAATAAATCTACAGCTAAATTGGCATCAGCAAGTCTACCGGCTGAGTTTATGCGCGGCGCTATTTTGTATGCTACATCATAAACGCTTAAACTGGATGCTATCTTTGAGACTGATTTCAATTTATCCAGTGCTTTAGAACTTCTATTTAAACCATATTTTACAAAAATTCTATTCACATCAACTAAAGGCACAACATCGGCTAGTGTTCCAAGACTTACAAGGTCTAAATAGTTTGCTAAATTTGGTTCTTTTGTAAAAAAATTTCTATCTCTCAAAGTTTTTCTTAGCGCAAGCAAAAAGTTAAATGCCACGCCAACACCGGCTAGTTCTCTAAAAGGATACTTAGAGTTTTTCATTTTTGGGTTAACTATAGCCGTCGCATTTGGTATTGTATCTGGCTCGTGATGATCTGTAATAATTACATCTATACCAAGCATTCTTGCAAATTCTACCTCATCTTCACTAGAAATGCCATTATCTACTGTTATAATTAATTTTGCACCTACGCGATTGGCAAATTTTATTGCATTTAGAGACAAACCATAGCCATCTTCTCTTTTTGGTATATAATAATCCGTTTTTACACCAATTTCGTGAAAAAAATTTACCAATATTGAGCATGCAGTTATACCATCTACATCATAATCACCTACAATACAAATGCGCTCTTTGCGCTTAATTGCCTCAACTGTGCGATTTACGGCTAAATCCATATCATTTAATAGAAAAGGATCGTAAAGATGTGACAGAGACGGTTTTAAAAACCTATGAATATCTTCAATATTTCTATTTTTTAGAATCTTCCAAAGCGCCAAGGGGATATAATCATTGCCCATTTTTATTTTTGTATTATCAACATCAAGTATCTTGTCGTTTATAATAATCTGAACTAATTCACCCGATACGTTGTATCTTTTTTCTGAATTCATTATAGTCTTTCAAAATTTTAAGATGGTCAAATACAATAGGCTCTGGTAAATTATCAAAATCAAAAAAATCTAAACCCAAAGCATCATCTGCAGCAACAGCTTTTCCATTTGCTTTTGCATAGAAAACAACACTTACTGTGTGACTTCTTGGATCTCTTTTGGGATCTGAATATACGCCAAATAGTTTTGGTTCCACAATATCCAATCCAGTTTCTTCTTTGGTTTCCCTAATTACAGCTTGTTCCACACTTTCTCCATATTCAACGAAACCGCCAGGTAAACTATAACCGAATGGATAATTTTTTCTGCTAATAAGTAATACTTGATTTTCTTTTTCAATTATGCAATCAACTGTAAGCGATGGATTCTTATAGATTTTAACTGGGTGTGAGCATCTTGGGCATATATCCGTATGCTCTTTTAGATTAAATTCACGCTCTGCTTCTTCAATTTGTTTTAGTACATTGGCCCTTGAGGTGCCACCATATGATTTTCTTTTATCTACGCTACGCTTATAGTCTATATAATCATAAATATCTTCATTAATTTGTTCTGAAAAACTTTTATATTCGTCTAGTGTTAGTTCTTTCAGTGTTTTTTTATTGTTTATTGCGTATAACACAAGATTACCAGCAATTTTGTGAGCTTCTCTAAACGGAATCTGATGAAGCGCCAAATAGTCAGCTAAATCTGTAGCAGTAATAAAACCTTTATCTAATGACTTTTCAATCTCCTCTTTGTTGATTGTAATTTTATCTACGAGTTTTGTTAATATATCTATAATCATAAAACAATTGTCAATTGTATCAAATAGTGCTTCTTTGTCTTCTTGCATGTCTCTATTGTATGCAAGTGGCAAACCCTTCATAATAGTCAATAGAGCAAATAAATTACCGTAAATTCTGCCCGTTTTGCCTCTAATCAACTCTAAACTATCGGGGTTTTTCTTCTGTGGCATAATGCTTGAGCCTGTAGAGAATTCATCTGATAATTCTATAAAAGAAAACTCTTGCGAAGAGTAAACAATAAAGTCTTCCGCCAACCTAGATGCATGCATAGAAAAAATTGCGCAATTATTTAAAAATTCTATCATAAAATCTCTATCAGATACAGCATCGATAGAATTTTTAGATATTTGTGTAAAGCTAAGCAAACTGGCACAAAAATGTCTATCAATAGGCCAAATAGTGCCAGCAAGAGCCCCAGAACCAAGCGGCATAATATCTATGCGTTTGATTGTATCCAAAAACCTTTGTTTATCGCGTTTAAATTTTTCAAAATAAGCCATTATATAATGTGAAAATAGAATTGGCTGTGCATGCTGCATGTGAGTAAAGCCAGGTATTATAATATCTATATATTTTTTGGCAAACTCAAGCAGAGTTTTTAGTAGATTGTCAAGTTTATCTATTATTTCAATACTAACATCTCTTAAATACAGTCTTTCGTCAAGTGCAACTTGGTCATTTCTTGATCTAGCAGTATGTAATTTTCCGCCAGTTTTGCCTATTAAGTTGATTAAAGCACGCTCGATTGACATATGGATGTCTTCGTCTTTTGGGTCAAAACTAAATTCTCCACTATCAAGTTGTCTTTCAATTTTGCGTAAGCCATCAATTATTTTATCTGCTTCTTCTTGTGAGATAATTAATTGTTTTGCAAGCATCTTTACATGTGCAATGCTGCCCAATATATCGTATTTGTAAAGGCGTTTATCAAAACTTATGCTTTCTGAAAACTGCTCCATTAGATTATCTGATGAAGCACTAAAACGCCCAGACCATAATTTATTATTCATCGAATGCTCCTTGAAAATCTCTAAATAAAATCAATCCATCACTCTTATTAAAACAGTACTATTTTTGATAATGCTTTTGTGATCTTTTTCAATTTCTTTTATGGCTTTTTTAATGTTAGATTCTTTAGCTTTGTGTGTCAAAACCAAAAGTGGTACCACATCCAAACCCTTTCCTATCTGCACAACACTTTTGATACTTATATTGTATTTACTTAAGACAAGTGCAATACGGTGCAAAACGCCAACGCTATCTACAACGCTAAATCTTACATAGTAATGTGATTCAAGATTGTCAACATCTACAAATTCTATTTTATCAAAAACACGTGAATACAGTGTGGTATTAATCTGTCCTGTTTTTATATCGTTTGCAATATCTATAATATCTGCTACAACAGATGATGCAGTGGGTAGGCTCCCTGCGCCTTTACCTACGTATGTAGTAGGTCCTGTCATGTCTGAGATTACACTAATGGCGTTGTATACGCCATCTACTTTAGCAAGTATGTTTTCGCTTTCTATAAAATATGGTGCAACACGCACTAGTAATTTGCCTTCTATCATTTTTGCTATACCAAGCAGTTTTACTCTATAGCCCAATTGGCGCGCAAAATCTATATCAATAAAATCAATATCCCTAATACCTTCAACATATACATCTTTTTCTTCGACTTTAGCATTAAAGCTGATTGCTGCCAAAATGGCCATTTTTTGGGCAGAATCAATACCATCGATATCAAAGGAAGGGTCACGCTCTGCATATCCTTCTTGAATTGCTTTGTTTAATATCGTGTCAAAAGATTCGTTTGTCTCAAATATTTGGCTTAATATATAATTGCATGTTCCATTTACAATTGCTTTTATGCTTTTTATATTATTTGCCATTAAATCTCGTGTAATAATTTTTATAATAGGAACACCACCTGCAACAGAGGCTTCGAATCCTATTTTAACACCATTTTGAGCTGCTTTTGAAAAAATTTCGCTAAAGTGCGTTGCCAAAAGGGCCTTGTTTGCAGTAACAACATGCTTTTTATGTTCAATAGCTTCTAGTACAAATTTATAAGCTACATCTGTGCCGCCAATTAACTCTAGCACAATATCTTCTTCAAAGAGTTCTTTGTAATCTTTTGCAAGTGTATAATTTGTAATGAGATTTTTACATTTTGATGAATGAGAAAAAACCTTTTTAACATTAATTTTAAAACCTAAGCGTTTTTCTATGATATCTGCATTGTCTTGCAAAATCTTTATAACACCACAACCGACTGTACCAAGACCAAAAATGCCAACGCTAATATCTTTACCCATACACAAGCTCCTTCATTAACTCTTTAACACTTAACAATTTATCAACTCTATATGCATTATAACCCACAGTATAAATTGGTTTTTCTTTATTGCTATTATAGCCAGCGCTTGAGAGTAAACCATTGCATATACAAAAGTAATTTTTATTATCGACCATTGCAGGGCAATAACCATCTTTATTTAGAAGATAGCCTTTATCACAATTTGGCGGTCTTTTGGCCAAAAGCGCATCTTGATACATTGGCGAAGACTTAATGACACGGAATGGCAAGCCCGATGGCGAGCCCGGTCTATACGCTACAACAATATCATCTTTGTCTGCATTGATAACTGCCTGTTTGTAAGCTTCAGTGGCGCTGCTTTCGAATGTTGCCAAAAAACGTGTACCCATCTGTACTCCATCTGCACCTAGCTCTAAAAATCTTTTTATATCTTCGTGTGTATATATTCCACCTGCTGCTATAACAGGTATATCGTCGCACTTTATAGCTTTTTCTTTTATAGGGGGCAGTAAATTTTCTAATTTATTTTCCTCTTTGTCTAATTCTGAAAAGCGAAAGCCTAAATGGCCACCAGCAAGTGGTCCTTCTACCACAACCGCATCTGGTCTTCTACCAAATCGCTCCCAACGCTTACAAATAATATCAAAGGCTCTTAAGCTTGACACGATTGGCACAAGCGCTACATCTTTGCTTGTTACTAGCTTTGGCAAATCGGTTGGAAGTCCAGCGCCAGAAATAATTACATCAACACCACCAGCAATTGCGCCTTTAACGCTTGCTTCATAATCTCTTTGTACGGCAACCATAATATTAATGCCTATGCAATTTGAACCATTTTTTGCAAGAGCTACTTCTTCTTCGCATGCTTCATACACTGAATATTTCTTATTGTTTCGCTTAGATAATAAACGGTCTAGGGCAACGCTTGAAATTACACCAATACCGCCTTCTTGCGAAACAGCTTTGGCAAGCGGGTATAGGCTAACACCCACACCCATGCCTCCTTGTATAATACAGTTTCTTACTGTTTTGTCTCTAATTTTTAACGTTTTCAATGCCATATACAGACTCTTTCAAAATATTAGCATTATTGTATTGATTTGCAGCTTTCTCAAAACCTTCTCTTACAATTTTAATGCTGGCTCTAGAAGCTAAATCAGCACTTAGCAAAAGTATGTTTTGCTCGCTTTCGTCTAATTTTTTTAATACAAAATCAGATACATTGCCCTGCTTGCCAACGCCTATTTTTACCTGTATAAAAGCTTTGGAAGCTAAAGTGTCAATAATTGACTCTACGCCTTTGTGCCCGCCACTTGATGAATTTTTCTTAAGCTTAATCTTTCCAAGTTCTATATCTATATCATCTCTTATAACAATCAAATTTTCTATCTCAATTTTATAAAAGTTCACAAGCAAACCTACTGCTTTGCCACTTAGGTTCATAAAAGTAATAGGTTTTGCAAGCACAACCTTTTTCTCACCAATATGAACAACAGCGCACAAAGCATGGTTTGAAGTACTTTTGCTAAAACTTGCACTAAAAAAATTTGCTAGCAGATCTAGAGCCCAAAACCCAGCATTATGAAATGTATTTTTATAATTCTCGCCAGGATTTCCAAGCCCCACAATCGCATACATATTACACTGTTATTTTTATTTAGTAGCAGTAGCTTCAGATTGCTCTTGGCTAACAGCAGTTTGTTCTTCTTTGGATTTGCCTACAATAGCTACAATAGCAAAGTTCTTGCTGCTGGCGACTTTTACACCTTCGGGTAACTCTAAGTCAAAAGCGTGTATAGAATCGCCTATTTCTAAGTTCGATACATCCAATACAATTTCGTGTGGAATTTTGTCTGGCAAACTGTTTAGTGCAATCTTTTTTCTTGGCTGATATAAATCACCACCAGATTTTACTCCCTTTGGTTCTCCCTTTAATACGATAGGCACTTCAATATTAATATGCTTATTTGGGTCAAATTTGTAAAAATCCACATGGTACACATCAGATGTAACTGGGTGTTTTTGTACTTCTTTTATAACACACCTAAACACATCGCTGCCTACATTAACTTCAAATATATCCGTTCGTCTGGCTTTTCTTAAAATAGCAATCGTTTCTTTTTTGTCTAGACTCAAATTTAGCGCTTCAATATTGCTGCCATAGATTACAGCAGGTACACGATTTTGCCTTCTTAATGTTTTTGCTTTTGCATTTCTTATTTCTGCATTCAGCTGCATTTCTCCTCCCTTTAATCGAACAGTGAACTTACTGACTCTTTATTATAAATTCTTCTAATTGCTTCTCCAATAATATTGGCAACAGACAGTGTTTTGATTTTTTTGCATTCTTTTTGGCTATCCCAAACAAGTGTATCTGTAACAATAAGTTCTTTAATGGGCGATTGTTCTATACGCTCAAACGCGGGCCCAGACAATACTGGGTGCGTGCAACATGCATACACTTCATTTGCACCTTTTTCTACAAGAGCATAGGCTGCGTTTACAATTGTTCCTGCTGTGTCAATCAAATCATCTACAAGTATTGCAGTTTTTCCTTCAACTTCGCCTATAATATGGAGTACTTCACTCACATTTGGTTTTGGGCGTCTTTTATCCACAATAGCCAAACTACAGCCCAACTTTTTACCCAAATCCCTTGCGCGCTCAACACCGCCAGCATCGGGTGAAACTATAACTATATCATCTTTATGCAAATCTCTAATATAATTTGCAATAACAGGGGATGCATACAAGTGATCAACGGGTATATCAAAAAAACCTTGTATTTGACCAGCGTGCAAGTCCATTGCAACGATACGGCCTGCCCCTGACACAGTTAATAAATCTGCCATTAGTTTTGCACTGATTGGTACACGTGATTTTACCTTTCTATCCTGTCTTGCATATGCATAGTATGGTAATACAATAGTAAGTGAATTTGCACTTGAGCGCTTAATCGCATCCATTGTAACAAGCATTTCCATAATATTTTCGTTAACAGGCCTTGATAGCGAACAAATCAAAAAAACATCTGAACCTCTAATATTTTCTTTTATTTGAACAGAAACTTCACCATCGCTAAAACGCGCAATTTCTGTATCGACTATTGGCTCATTTAGATAATCGCTTATTTTTTGTGATAATTCTTTGTTTGCAGAGCCAGCAATTAACTTTAAACCCCTCAATTTAGCTCCTTTCATTTTTTCTTAAATTAAACCAATAAAATGCTAACAATTTACACGCTTTCAACTTGCTATTTGCCTATCTCGTAATAAATAGCAACCGTACAAAACTTACCGATTCAATTTATCAAATACCGCCAATTTTGTCAACTATATTGAGGATAATCT
>JAVRLY010000057.1:0-8726 GCA_031960885.1 Desulfurella sp.
TGTATTTTGCCCTGACAAGATGAGAAGATGGCAATTGCTTTTTTTAATATGTCCCTCTCTTGCCTTGCAATTCTTGAGCTCTTTTTCCAAAGCTTATACGTCTTTTTTGTTATCTGATATTATCTCTATTTGTTTAGGGTGGTTAGTATGGTGGGATTTGTCTTGTATATATTTATTAAAATCTCTTAAAATCTTTTGACTTTATATAACATTATAATTATATTATAAAAATATAATATAACTCTTGACTTTTTATAATTTTTAGATATATATTACTAAGTACACAAAAATTGGAGGTGCGTTATGGGAGGTATATTATGAGCAAAAAGAACACTCGTCATGGTGAATTTGGTTGGGCATTTTTGAGAATCGGAGGTGAAGCATGAAAAGTCCTTTAAAAAGGTTCAAGTATTTAGCTGTTAGTCTTCTTACGGGGTTATCGCTAACTCTATCTATGTATTCTGGGGCTAAAGCAGGTCCTGTGATTGATTTTGGTGATCAAGGTTACTTACAGATGGATATTAAGGAACAGGTTTATGTAGAGTATACAAATATTGGTTCTGGCGCTAATGGAGGAAACCCTAACACTAATATTCACTTTCAAAGAAATAGGTTAACATTTACAGGCATGATGGATGATACATGGGGAGCAAAATTTCAAACCTGTGGAAATTTTGGAACAGACAAAACGCCTTTAGGGTATATGAACTATCAAGCAGCCAATAACGCCGAAGACCGTAGTGTTAAAATCATAGATGCCTATATCATTGGCGATTTTGACACTCATTTGCGCATGAAGCTTGGTTTGACGAAGATCCCATTAACAAGGGCCAATTTAACCGATTGTTTTGCACCACTTAGCCTTGATAGGTCAATGTTTGTATATACACCAGATGCAAACTCGTCTGCTAAGACTTCCCGTGATATGGGACTGGTGTTGTGGGGAACATTTTTTGACGATAAACTAAAATACTGGGCAGGTATCTTCCAAGGAAGACAAGGTACTAGTAATTGGACATTTAGCTCGCCTACTGCGCTTAACGCCAAGCTTACGCCAGGAGCGACATATGAAAGTTCTCCACAGCCTGGGAATAATTTTTTATATGTACTTAGAGCCCATTATTCCTTTCTTGACCCAGAACCAGGTGGATCGGGTTATCTTGGCACATATTTTGGTAAGAAGAAGATTTTAACCCTTGGAGCAGGCGTTGCTTATCAACCAAACTATGCCTACAGAGATGTAAATCCTAACGGCACTCTCATAGATAAAAAAACTGTTGATTACAAGGCATATGCTGCTGACCTTTTCTTTGAATATCCTTTTTCTTTTGGTGTATTAACTTTGGATGGACAATATCTCAAAGCTGATATAGGTAACGCTTATAAAAACAATCAGGACCCTGCAGATCTTAATACCTATGTTGCTGGCATAAATGGACAAAAACAAGGCGGCTATGGAAAGATTGCTTATATGCCACCAATAACCTTATTTGAAAAGTATAAAGATAGTAAGATACAGCCCTATCTCCTATATGAGAAGTGGATGTTTGCTATGATTTTAGGAGTTCAAGATCAAACTCTTAAACAGTATGGAGGCGGAATAAACTTTTATATTAAAGGGCAAAATCTTCGAGTAACCGCCGAATACTTAAAAACAGCTTTTGACAAGCCAACTTGGTTAATGGGTACTGCTACAAATAGTAAATTTAATAGTTTTAATACCTACAGAATGATGTTCCAGATAGTATTTTAATGGTATTTTAAGAGTGAAAGTTATGAAAAGAATTGTTAGTTTTTTCTCTATTTTTATTATGTTATGGGTTTCTTCTTCTTTTGCAGACTCATTAGTAATAAAATTTAAGTCTGGGAGAACGCAAGAAGTGACTCTTAAAGATAGTGTAAATGCCATTGAAGGTATGTATTTTAAGAGTGGAAGCGAAAAAGCTCCATCTTCTTCAAATTCGTCCAAGGAAATCTCTGAACCTTCAAAATCCACAATACAGCAAGAAGAGGCGCAAGGGGAAACAAAAAAAGAAGAAGGCAAACCCAAGATCCGGATTAAATGGGCACAGCCAAAGTGGGGAGAATAATAAGGGAGGGCTCTCCCACCCTCCATTATAAAAATTGAATAGCTTTCCCAAATATTCGCGCATCTTTTTACACCTATTTCCATTGCATACAAAAAACTGCCCTTGACAAAACTAACTCTCCTTAATATAATGGTTCCAAATTGAGGCGATGGGGTTCGCCTAATAAAGTGCCTACCTAAAGGCTGATGACCCCTGCATTAAATTAGCAGGAGTGTCGGCATGTTACTAAAAATCTTATTAAAATCTAGACAAAAATTTATAATATTTTGTGGAAGGTGTTGATATGCTATTTCTGCTTAGTTTAGTGCAATTTTTATATGTGCTAGTGTTGTCTCCTCTTGCTATTGGGATTTTAAAACGTATAGAAGAGCGCCTTGAATCCAGACATGGACCTTCGATTTTTCAAGAATATTTTAACTTATACAAGTATTTCAAAAAACAAAGCATATATCCTCAAACTGCTTCAGCTTTTTTCAGTTATGTGCCCTACATTGTATTTGCACTCATATCTTTCTTAACACTAGTGTTGCCAATTATAACAGCTTTTCCTTTGATATTTGGACCTGTAGTGGATTTTGTTGGCGGTGGGTTGGTTTTTGGCGCTGCATCTACATTATCAAAATTAGCAGCTATAGATTCAAGAAACAATTACTCCATATTAGGGGCTTCAAGGGCATCGAGTATCGGTATATTCACAGAACCCATAATATTGCTAATTTTTATAATGTTTGGCGTAATTTCTGGTACAAATAATCCTTACATAATAAATAACGTACTGCAAACATCTCATCATTGGTATTACAGTTTGGTACATCTTTTTATAGCTTTAGCTTTTTTCTTTGTACTAATTATTGAAACCTCGCAGTTGCCTATAGAAAGTGAAACGCCCAATGAATTAGGCTCAATTGATAGTTTAATGAGTTTGGAATACTCAGGTAGAGAGTTGGCTTTAATGAAATGGGCCAGCTATATGAAATCGTTTTTATTAATGAATGTTTTTTTAAATGTTTATACATTGCCATTTTTTGTGCCAATGCAATACAACCCGTTATCAATAGCAATCTACATGTTTGTGAATTTTTTGAAAATATGTGGTTTGTTAATAATTTTGGCCTTCATCAATGCTACAATTTCTAAATATAGGTTGTTTAAAATATTTGATTATATTGCTGTAGCGTTTAGCTTTGCTTTAGTCGCTTTTGTTGTATTTTACACTACAAATATTGGAAGGTGAATATGGAAAAAGAAATTTTTATACTAGTTGGTTTTTTAGAGATAGTGATGGCCATATTTATGCAATGGCAAGTGTATGTGGCAAGCAATATTACAACATTTAAGTATCAATCGTGGATTTTGGGAATATTTCTGTTATCGTTTGGATTTATTGATAAAGATGTGCCAATGGTAATATTGTCATTGCTTACAATTATTACAAGAGCAATATTTATTCCTAAGTATTTATTAAATACGATAAATAAATATTTATTTAGGGCAAGAGAAAATAAACACCGAATAAGCACAAGCCTTTCAGTGCTTGTATCAGTTTTATTGGCTATTTTTAGCTACATTCTCTCTATTGTGATTTTATCCAATGTAGGCAGCTCTCTTATATCAATTCCTCTTACACTAATGCTACAGGGGGCTTTCTTGATAGTTTCTCGTTCTAATGCCTATGCACAAATGATAGGGTATTTGGTTATGGAAAACGCGATGTTTTTGATGGGTTTTATATTTACCTCTTTGCCTTTTATTGTAGAAGCTGGTGTTATAATGGATATTTTAGGCATTGTAATGATTGGTGGAATCTTGATGAAAATACGGGATGAAGATATTAAACAAGAGGAGGAATTGCTGGGATGATATACTATCTGCCTGGATTGTTTTCAATGCTTGGCGCATTGTTTAGTTTTGCTTTACTAAGAAAAAAAGAGCGGTTAGTATCAGTAATAAGTTCACTACTATCACTCATAAGTGCTATTTATTTGATGTTTTGTAGTAATTTTTCAAATAATCTATTGTATGTAGATAACTTATCAAAGATTTTTACTTTAATGATTGCTATCGTTTATGTCGGCGTAGTGGTATTTTCTATCGAATATATAACAAATTTAAAAGATAAGTTTCTCAAGGTTTACCAATACTTCAGCCTACTTCATATTTTCTCTGCAGCACTATTTTTTAGCGTTACATTAAATAACTTAGGCCTAATATGGGTTTGTATTGAAGCAACAACATTTAGCAGCGCTTTGCTGGTTGCTGTAGAAAATGACTCTATTGCGCAAGAAGCAGCGTGGCGCTACATTATAATAGTTTCGGTAGGTCTGGTAATTTCATTGATTTCTACGCTGTTTTTATACGCTTATGCCAATACACTATCAATAAATGCTCTAATAAAAGAAAAACCAACAGGAAGTATGTTTTTGTTGGGAGCGCTACTTAGTATAGTAGGTTATGGCACAAAGGCTGGAGTTTTTCCAATGAATACGTGGTTGCCTGATACACATGGCAAAGCACCAGCGCCAGTTAGTGCAATTTTTAGCGCAATTTTATTACCTGTATCATTATACCCTATAATTAGAATATTCCAAATTTATCAAAATCCCAAATTGGAGTTTTTCGCATTCTCTTTAGGTTTTTTGACTGTTGCTAGCGCAAGTCTTATTTCAGGCTCTCAAAAGCTATACAAAAGATTGTTTGCCTACTCATCCATTGAAAATATGGGGATGGCATTAGTCGGTATCAGTTTGGGCTCTTGGGGACTATTTGGCGCAATTATATTAATTTTTGCGCATGCTTTGGCTAAGTCTGGTGTTTTTATGATAACGGGAAATATTTTGCATCATTTTAAGACAAAAAAAATTGAAGATATAAAAGGGCTTTATAAAACTATGCCAAAATCAGCTTTATTCTTATTATTTGGCAGTTTAGCTGTAACGGGGGCACCACCATCGGCTACATTTTTTGGAGAGTTGCTGATTTTGTCTAAAACTATTCAAACATATGGCTATATCGCTGGTTTTTGTTTAATCTTTTTTGTAGGTATAGGTTTTTTATTTATTAATCTCAAAGTAATTGATATGGTATTTAGCGGTATTTCTGCACCCAAAAAAATTATTGAGAGTAATTTTGTATATATTCCAATCCTAAACATAGCCTTTTCTGTTTTATTTTTGGTAGCCATACCATTTTTGTATGAATTTTTAAAGGGGATTATTCAATGAAAAGGTTATTGGGCATAATTAAAAAGCACAATCAAGAACAGTTACTTGTACAATCTGGTTCATTTGTAGGTATTTTGGATGAGTCGCAGAAAAAAGATTTTAAGGCTTACAGTATACTTAGTGACCAAAAACAGAGCAAAAGCATTACAGGTGAATTGTTTAATTTTCGCTTAGGACCACTTTCTGGCGCATCATTAGAGTGTGGCACTTACAATATTTATACCTATGGAGAGCGCATGGTGGATGTCGATATAGATATATCTTACAAATCTAGAGGCATAGAGAATCTTATGTGTGGTAAAAATACAACGCATGCCTTGACATTAAGTGAAAATGTATGTGCAAATTTTGCTTTTTCACACTCGGTGGCTTTCTCAAGAGCTATAGAAGAAGCATATAAAATAACAATTAGTGACTATTGCCGTTTTACTCGGTTGATACTGATAGAAGTTGAGCGTATTTACAATCATATTTTTGTAATTTCAAGGCTTGCAATGGCCGCTGCGCAAAAAGTATATGCATCACACTTAATATATTTATTTGATGATTTACTTAGCTTGAATAAAAAATTCTTTCAATCGCGCTTTCTAAAAGGCATAAACAAAATTGGATCAATGAATTATATACCAATTTCTCAAATTAAAATTTTTGTAGGCCAACTAGATAAAATTGTTAATGAGTTCTTAAAAATCTATGAATTTTCACTAAAAAGCGTGAACTATTTGGATAGGCTTCACAATACTGGTGTATTAACGATAAACGATTTTGATGATATCAATTTTGATGGACCAGCGCTTAAAGCCATTGGTTATTATACGGATATCAGGCAATTTGAAAGCGATTTTGATTTTAAACCAATTATGGAAACTGATGGAGATTCTCTTGCTCGCATGATAGTTAGAGCCAAAGAAGTTCAACAATCGTTAAATATTATTAAATCATTGTTAGAAAAGTTTAAAAAAGATAGTTTGGAACTTGATGTAAATCTTTACGATGATTCTAAGACTCGAATAGGTATTGGGCAATGTGAATCACCAAGTGGAACAATTACATATTATGTTGAGCTTACAGGCAATATAATAGACTATGTATATATCTCAACATCATCAATGTTTTTATTTAATACAATTGAAAAAGCGCTAAAGGGCCAAATTTTTACCGATTTTGCTTTTACTGTTGATTCTTTTGGGGCCTTTTTTGCTGATGCTGCAAAATAGGAGGATAAAAATGTTTCTTTGGCCAATTTATGGGATTTCAAAATACTATACCAAAAAGAAAGTGGATTTCACCAGTGGTAAGACAAACACATTAATGCATAAATGCTTTAAAAAATCCATGCATGTTTTTGCAATTGATGTAGGATGCGATAATGAGCTTGCATTAGAATTTTACAGTTTATTATCTCCAAAATACAATACGCATCGTTTTGGGATTTTTTTTACTAACACGCCTAAACATGCTGATTTGCTTGCAATTTTATCAAGACCCACGCAAAGGATGGTTGATCCATTATTAGAAGCAATTAATCAAATGCCGCAACCATTTGGCATTATGCTGCTTGAAAACAGTGATATTGGAATACCTTTTGAAACGCTAAATATACCAAATGTAGTTGCTCACTTAAAAGGCAATATTGATGCGCAAACAATATTTTCAACTATGTTAAGTGTTATGGGTAGGTGGTGATATGATATTTTTTGAATTTGCTATTTTGTTTTTTATGTTGGGTATTGCGCTATATTTTAATAAATTACTAAGCTATTTCTTTGCATTTTTAGGTGGAATATCAGCTTTCTTGGCAGGAATTGTAGGATTTTTACATCCATTTATAGTTTTAAATTCAAAACTATTTGATGGAATTTCTTTGTCAATTGGCATTGATAAGCTTACTGGTTTATTTATAATCATCTCATATTTGTGTTTGAGTACGATTGCTTTTTATTCGATAGATTTTGGCAAGTTATTTAGTAAATCTATGGCATTGCTCATAAATATCATAATGCTAAGTAGTCTAATAGTTTTTAGCGCAAAAGATGCAGTTACATTTTTGATTTTCTTTGAAATAGTTAATATCTCGCTTTTCTTGAGTATTCTAGAACGTCAAAATGCCCACAGGCAAGCTTATAGTTTCTTGGCTTTTTCCGAAGGTTCATCAATATTACTTATGGTTGCATTTGCTGCAATATATGCTAAGACTGGTTCATTTTTGTTTTTAAACGCCATAAATAATTCTGTATTTATGTATTTTGCATTTTTTGGGTTTATCATAAAGATGGATATAGTTCCGTTTCATATTTGGATTGGTGATACTTACTCAAAAGCACCTTCGAATATTGCTGCTATACTTTCTGTGCCACTTACTCTTATTGGTGCATATGGTGTATTTAGGACATTTTCATTAAGCAATGACTCTAATCTAGCAATTTTGGCAATTCTTTTGGGTGCAATTAGCGCTTTTTGGGGTGCTCTACAATCAGCTAATGAAAAAGAACTGAAGAAATTACCTGCTTACTCGACAGTAGAAAACAATGGCATGATTTTGGCTGCAATTGGTATTTCATATTTGGCTATTCATGATAAATCGCTCGAAATTTTGGCAAGCTTTGCTTTTTTGAGTGCAATATTGATTTTAGTCTCGCACTCTATTTCAAAAACATCCCTTTTTTTGTCTATTGGACACGCTAAAGAAACGCTAAACAAAGAAACAATAGATGATGTGTCTGGAATTTTTAAAAATGTTAGCAAAACAGCTGGCAGTGGTATATTAATAGCAGGGCTTTCTTTTAGCGCTTTTCCGCCTTTGAGTGGTTTTGTTGCCGAGTGGATGTTGCTTGAGACATTTTTTCAATCTTATAAATTTCAAGATAGCTTCTATAAACTACTAATTACGTTTTCTGGTATTCTAATAGCCATTGCTATAGGACTAAGCTCTTTTGGTATGAAAAAGTTGATAGGGTTTTCAAGTCTAGGTAACACAGATAAGCCTGTAAGAAAAATTCCAGATACAACACTCAAAATAGCAGAAATTTTTATGATGTCGCTTGTTGTTTTAGCTGGTGTGTTTTCTTTTTTAATAATTCAATTCTTTGGGTTTAGTGAATTTTTATCCGGTTTGCTTGGCGTACCCAAAGGATTGTTAATTATATCAAGCAAACCAATTTTTGGAGTAATTTCACCGTTAATGTTTAGCATAATAGTGTTGAGTATTTTCTTAGGTATTTTTGTATTTAAATTAAACAACAAAAATATCAAACATACAAAAGTTTGGGTCGGCGGCCTAGATTTAAAAGATAGCGAACTTTTTAGAACACAGAGCTATTCATTTATTGTAGAGTATATTTTAAAAGGAATATATCGAACAAAAGAATACAAAGACAAAGTTTACAGCATTGATTTAGCACAAGATTTGTTTGAT
>JAVRLY010000058.1:0-8524 GCA_031960885.1 Desulfurella sp.
ATGGACATAGTTGAACACTTAAAGCGTTTATTTGAAGACAATTTAATGAGCGTGTGTTTGCACAACTTAGGCCTTAGTGCGTTTAATTCAAACAATGGTCTTTTAGTTGTATTAAACAACATACATTTGGATGATATAAAAAAGCTAAAATTAGAGCTTATCAAGTTTAAAAAACAATTTAGCACACCTTTGCTTATAGAAAGGGATTTTTTAGAAAAACACAAAAAACACTTTTGCATTGAGATTTTGGAGTTAAAAGAACATACAAAAGTTTTATATGGTTCAAACCCTGTAAATACAATTGATATTGACAATCAAGATCTTAAAAACCAAATAAAAAGGGAAATCGCAAGCAAAATTTTGTCAATTCGAGGGAGTTTTTTGGAACTAACGCTTGAGAGAAAAATTGTTGAAGAAATTGCATATAGATCTTTGTATAATTTCTACCTTATTTCAAAATATATTTTTTATCTTAACGGTAAAAATTCAAAAAATGTGTTTGAAGGCATAGAAACACTTTTTAACGTTAATTTAGAAAACACTAAAAAACTTTTTTTCATGGAAAAAAGGCCTACGTTTGATAAATTGTTGCCATTGTTTGAAGGATATTTGAAAGAACTGGATGCTTTTTCAAACATTGAACTTTAAGGGTAAATAAAAATGAAATTTTTACTAATTGGCATTTTAATTGTACTTGTTTTGCCATATATTGCTCAGTTTGTAATTAAATTTAGGGCTAAAGACAAAAGCGATTTTTTAAAATCACTCGGCGGTCTTTTTTCAAGTAGCTTTGATGTGTTTAACTAACCATGGATTTAAAACAATTACTATCTGATTTTTTAGTTTTTTTAAGCGCAAACAAAGGCCTTTCAATAAAAACGATACAATCATATGAAAATGACTTAAAGACATTTTGCGAATTTTTTCAATCAAAAGATTTAAACGATACCAATTTATTTGAGTATATTAATATACTTAAAAAAAATCACAAACCAAGCTCAGTCAATAGAAAACTCTCAAGTCTTAGGGCATTTTTAAATTTTATCAACAAAAACAATAAGTTAAATCTTAACTTAGGCGATATCAAAAATGTTAAAACAAATTTCAAAGTAGAAAAACCAATTGATTTTGAATCATTAAAAAACTTATTTACTGATACAAGAAATGGCTTAATTTTATTGTTTTTTTATGCAACGGGCCTGCGCGTGAGTGAACTTATTAATTTAAAAATTAGTGACATATATTTTGATGCAGGTTTAATACGCATTTTAGGTAAAGGCTCTAAAATGCGCCTATTACCTATATCATACGATGTTCTAAATAAAGTTAAAAATTATATATCAAGCATACGAAACAATTCACAAAACGCTTATTCTAAAGATTATTTATTTATAAGCAAGAGGGGCAAACCATTTACAAGGGCTGCTATTTGGAAAATAATAAAATTACAATCTAAAGCTTGTGGGCTCAATTTACACCCCCATAGTCTAAGACATTTATATGCTACGCATCTGCTTGAAAATGGAGCTAATATAAAAACAATACAAGAGTTGCTTGGTCACTCGAGCATAACCACTACGCAAAGATACACTTTTGTGAGCGATGAAGCCTTAAACAAAGCTTTTATAGAAAGTGACTATATTGAGTAGTTATGAAAGTCATCACATGTCACATTGAGCCAGATTTTGATGCAATAGCAAGTGCAATAGGTGCAAAACTGCTCTACAGTGATGCTGTGGTAGTATTCCCAAATTTGCCAAAACGTTCAAAAAAAAATTTTATTATACAATCAACAATTTACGCTTATGCAGAATTTCAAAAGGTCGATTTAGAAAAAATCGATACATTAATTGTTGTTGATACATGCCAAAAATCTCGCATAGGCGAATTTGCCAAGATTGTAGATAAAGTTAATGTTATTTGCTTTGATCATCATGCAGATTGTGACATAAACTGCAGTGAGCATTATTTTGAAAAAACAGGTGCAAATACCACACAGATTGTAATGAAGCTTAAAGAACAAAATATAGATTTTAGCGCTGAAGAAGCAACGCTTTTTATGTTAGGCATTTATGAGGATACCGGTAAATTGCTATACCCATCAACAACAGTCAATGATTTTGCAATGTGTGCTTATTTGTTAGAAAAAGGTGCAAAATTAGATATTGTTTCAAATGTTTTGGAAGAAACTATAGAAGAGTCTCAAATCTACCTATTAAATGAGTTAATAAAAAATGCACGCGTCTTTGAATACAACAACATAAGCATTGTGTTAAGTTTTGCCCAGTACAATGAATACGTTGGTGAAGTAGCCAATATTGTAAACACTTTTTTAAGTATGAAAAAAACTGATGCAGCCATTTGTGTATTTAAAATGCAATCGCGCATTTTTGTCATTGGTCGCTCTACAAACCCCAAAATAGATGTAGCGCGCATATTAAAAACTTTTAATGGGGGCGGTCACAAACTCGCAGCAAGCGCTACCGTAAAAGATTTAACGTTAATTGAAACGCTCGATGCAGCAACAAATGTAATTAAAGAAAGTTTTTTTTACGCCATTAAGTCTAAAGATATTATGAGCACACCCCCAAAGTGTGTTGACAAAAGCGATAGTGTTTTATACTGCAATGAAATAATGGCAAAATACGGTATAAATTCACTAGTCGTCTTAGATAAAGACGAACTAGTAGGTATTATCTCAAGACCTACGCTCCAAAGAGCCATTTATCATAATTATGCAAACGAACCCGTAGAAAAATTCATGGTTACCGACTTTTACACTGTAAGCGAAGATGTAGCGCTTTCAAAAATAAAAACCATTATAATCGACCAAAAACAACGTATAATTCCTGTTACCAAAGGTACAAAAGTAGTGGGCGTACTTACAAGGACAAATATATTAAATCTCATTAATCAAACCGAACAAAAGCTTATACATAAAGTGTTTAAAGTAGATTTAAAACTGAAAAACAAATTGGATGAGAGAACCTACAACGTATTTAAAACCATTTCGCAAGTGGCTTCAAAACTAAATATGAAAGCCTACGCTGTGGGGGGTATGGTTAGAGACCTTGTAATGGATATGCCTATAAAAGATATAGATATAGTAATAGAAGGAAATGCCATTGAATTTGCAAAAGAATTTTCACACATTGTAGGTGGAAAGTTCATTGCTCACAGTGAGTTTAAAACTGCAAGTGTAATTATAAATGGAGAAAAGATTGATTTTGCAACAGCAAGGCAAGAGTATTACGATGAAGCATCATCTGGTTTACCTCATGTTGAAGAAAGTTCACTAAAACTAGATTTATACCGTAGAGATTTCACAATAAACACACTGGCTATAAGTTTAAATGAAAATTTTGGTGAATTAATTGATTATTTTGGTGGAATGAAAGATATTAATGACAAAAAAATTCGTATTTTGCATAATTTAAGTTTTATAGAAGACCCTACAAGGATTTTTAGGGCATTGCGTTTTGCTGAAAAATTCAATTTTTTATTGGGCCAACAAACCGAAAAATTGATGAAAAACGCACTAGAACTAAATGTCTTAAATACTGTATCCAAAAATAGACTGTTTTTAGAGCTTAGTTTGATTTTAAAAGAAGAAAAAGTGGTAGAAATTTTAAGAAAAATTAACGAATATAAGATTTTTAAGTACCTTCATAAAGATTTTTATATAGATGAAACATGCTTTAATTTAATTGAATCTGCAAAAGATTTTGTAAAAATGTGCACATTTTTTTGTCCTATAACATTTAAAATAGAAAATATATATTTTGCAATATTGAAATTTTGCTTTAGAAAAAAATTTGACCTTACAAATGTGCTGAACATTAGCGATGAAAAAATAGAAAAAATTTATCAGCAAATGATGGAAATTAATGTATTTTTGTCAAAAAAAAGAAAAAAAAGCGAAGTTTATTTCTTTTTAAAACCCATGTGGCTTGAAGCACAAATTGCTGCATTTGCGATTACCAAAAGTAGTTTTGCAAAAGATGCTCTAATTTTATATCTAAGGGATTTGCAAAATCAAAAACCGCTTGTAAGCGGTAAAGACTTGATTGAACTTGGACTATCCCCTTCAGAACTCTTTGGCAAAATACTAAATGACTATTTTCAAAAGCAAATAGAAGGCTTTTTTGCGGATAAAAAAGAAGCTATTGAATATATAAAAAGCAAATATTTAAATTGATTTTTACAATAATCATGTTATAATCTCATTCAATATTAGCCTATGTGGAGGTTAGCAATGAAGAATTACAATGTAGCAGTTGTTGGTGCAACTGGGGCTGTTGGCGAAGATATGATTAAGACACTAGAAGATTTTAATTTTCCAGTAAACAAGCTATTGCCTTTGGCTTCAGAGCGCTCAATTGGTAAAAACGTTACATTTAAGGGTGAAGAAATACCTGTTGAAGTTTTGAGCGAAAATTCGTTCAAAGATATAGATATCGCACTTTTTAGTGCAGGTGGCAGTGTCAGTGCAAAATTTGCACATATTGCTGCTCAATCAAATGCTATTGTGATTGACAATACTAGCTATTTTAGAATGGAGAAAGATATACCGCTTGTGGTACCAGAAGTTAACCCAGAAGATATAGCTATGTATAAAAACAGAGGAATTATTGCAAACCCAAATTGCTCTACAATACAAATGGTTGTAGCATTAAAGCCAATTCATGATAATTTTGGTATAAAGCGTATAGTAGTTTCTACATACCAAGCCACAAGCGGTGCTGGCAGAAGGGCAATGGAAGAGTTGATAGACGAAACTAAAGCGTTTTTTGAATTTAAATACGACTCTTATAAACCAAATGTTTTTCCAAAAAAGATTGCATTTAATTGTTTGCCACATATAGATGTATTTTTAGAAAATGATTATACAAAAGAAGAAATGAAAATGGTTAATGAAACAAAAAAAATTTTTCACGATGATGCTATACAAGTAACTGCTACATGCGTTAGAGTCCCAGTTCTAAGAGGTCACAGTGAATCTGTTAATGTAGAAACGAAAAAACCTTTTGAGATTGCACAAGTAAGAGAACTTATAAAAAATGCTCAAGGATGTGTGCTAATGGATGATCCTCAAAGCTTAATTTATCCTACGCCTATTGAGGCAAGCGGTAGAGGTGAAACATTTGTTGGTCGCATAAGAAAGGATGAATCAATAGAAAATGGATTAAATTTATGGGTTGTTGCGGACAATTTATTAAAAGGTGCAGCATACAATGCCGTTCAAATAGCCCAAATTTTAATTGAAAAATACCTATAAGGAGGATACATATGAGTGCTTTTAATCCAAAAAATATACTTGTGCCTACTGATTTAAGCGAAAATGCACAAAAAGCAATTGAGTATGCATTGAGTTTAGCAAAGGTTTATGGCGCTAAATTGCACATTTATTATGTAATAACAGATTTACAAGCGGCACTTGGTTATGTACCGTCACTACCGCTTGATAAAATTGAAGCTTCAATGAGAGAAGAAGCGGAAAATTATTTCGAACACTTAAAAAATAAAATTTTAAAAGACTTTGATGATTTTGATATGCATATCGAAGTTGGCGATGCACCAAAAAAAATTGTTGAATTTGCTACAAATAACAACATTGATTTGATTGTCATGGGTGCTCAAGGCAAAAGCGCCCTAGAGCGTTTTGTATTTGGCTCAACTACGGAAAAAGTTCTTAGAATGTCAAAAAAGCCTATATTAGTGGTGAAAATGTAAATGACATTTGAGGAGTTTGAAAATAAAAAAAGAAAAATAGCGGTCGTAGGTTTGGGTTATGTTGGTTTACCACTTGCTGCAAATTTAGCCAAACATTTCAGCGTTATTGGGTTTGATATAAACACAAAGCGTATTGAACAGCTAACAAATGGTATTGATATAACGGGCGAAACGGATTCGTATTTGCTGCAATCTCCAAACATTGAATATACAAATATTGAGGATAAATTAAAAGAGGCTTCTGTAATTATTGTTACAGTTCCAACGCCTATTTTAAAAAGCAAACTACCAGATTTAAGCTTAGTTGAAAACGCAAGCTCTATTGTAGGCAAAAACTTGCGCCCAGGCGGTATAGTTGTGTACGAATCAACTGTATATCCAGGCGTTACTGAAGAAATTTGCGTACCAATATTGGAAAAAAACTCTGGCTTGGTTTATTTAAGAGACTTTTTTGTAGGATATTCCCCAGAGCGCGTCAACCCAGGTGATAAAGTACACACGATAGAAAATATCAAAAAAGTCGTTTCAGCATCAAACGAAGCCTCAATAGAGTTGCTATCAAAAATTTATGGTAAAATAACACACGTTTATAAGGCAGTAAATATCAAAACAGCAGAAGCGGCAAAAGTGATAGAAAATACACAAAGAGACTTAAATATTGCATTAATGAACGAACTTAGTTTAATTTTTCACAAATTGGGCTTAGATACAAAAGAAGTACTTGATGCAGCAGCAACTAAGTGGAACTTTTTGAAATTTGAACCAGGGCTTGTTGGTGGCCACTGTATTAGTATAGACCCATACTACTTAACGTATAAAGCCCAAGAATTAGGATACTTGCCCCAAGTTATTTTAGCAGGTAGAAGGCTCAATGATTCTATGGGCGCATATATTGGTCAAACAGCAGCCAAACTCATCATGAAAAATAATTTAGGACACAATTGTTTGATATTAGGTTTTACATTCAAAGAAAATATTAGAGATACAAGGAACAGTTTGGTATACGATATATATAGCGAACTACTAAGTTTTAACATGAAAGTGGATGTATATGATCCTTATGCCATAAAAGAAGAGGTTTATCTACACTACGGTCACATTAATCTTATAGATGAAAATGCACTGTCTGTTTACGATTGTGTAATTGTGGCTGTCAAACACGACAAATTTTTAAAAGAAAAAATTTGGCTTAAGTGTCTAAAAAACAACGCTTGCGTAATAGATGTAAAAAGCGTTGTTAACAAAGCAGAATTACCCGAACATGTATGCTTTTGGAGGTTATAAGTGATTTTTATACCGGGCTGTGCAGGTTTTATAGGTTTTTCTACTACCTTGCATTTATTAAAAAATGGCTACGAATGTGTAGGCGTTGATAATTTAAACCAATATTATGATATTCGAATAAAGCAAAAAAGACTATCAATCCTTAAAGAATACAAAAACTTTATCTTTTATGAATCAGATATAGAAAACTACGAAGCATTAAAGTTGATTTTTCAAATGCATAAATTTGACAGTATAATAAATTTAGCCGCACGCGCT
This sequence comes from Desulfurella sp., assembly GCA_031960885.1. Taxonomy (GTDB): domain Bacteria; phylum Campylobacterota_A; class Desulfurellia; order Desulfurellales; family Desulfurellaceae; genus Desulfurella. Next base: position 7,276 of record JAVRLY010000058.1, read on the forward strand.
GGTGTTAGATACTCTATGCAAAACCCATTTGTATACTTTAACACAAATACAATGGGTTCTTTAAATTTGTTTGAGTTAGCGGTAAAATTTGGTGTTGAAAAGGTTGTTCTTGCATCAACTTCTTCTTTGTATGCACAAGAAAAAATGCCGTTTAAAGAAGAGTATTGTGTTAATAAACCACTTTCAGTATATGCTGCAAGCAAAAAGGCAATGGAGATGATAGCTTACTCTTACCACCAATTATATGGAATCGATGTTACAATGTTGAGATATTTTACAGTATATGGACCATATGGTAGACCAGATATGAGTATATTTAGGTTTATAAAATGGATTTATGAAGAGCAACCTGTGATAATTTACGGCGATGGCAGTCAATCGCGAGATTTTACATATATTAATGATGTGGTTGATGCTACCGTAAAAGGCTTAAAAAAAGTCGGGTGTGAAGCTTTTAATGTTGGTGGCAGCACAACACACTCATTAAGATTTGTCATTAGTCTTATCGAAGAAAACTTACAAAAAAAGGCACACATTGTTTACAAAGAATTTCACAAAGCAGACGTGCCTGCTACTTTAGCTGATTATTCAAAAATCCATTCAATGCTTGGATGGCAGCCAAAAGTGGGCATAGAAGAAGGCATTAGGAAGTTGTGTCAATGGTATATTGAAAATGAACAATTTTTAAAGGACATTAGCACGAAAGAGCAAGACCAATGAGTGATACTGTACTTACATTTGAATCAGCACTAAAACGACTTGAAGAAATCGCAAAAAAATTGGAAGAAGAAAATCTCAGTTTAGATGAGGCACTAAAATACTTTGAAGAAGGCATGAAACTGTCAAAATTTTGCAACGAACAATTAACTCAAGCAGAAAATAAAGTAAAAATTATTATAAAAGAAAGCGAATTAAAAGAAATGGAAGATTTTGAATGATTGAAAAACAGATAATTGAAACTAAATTGACTAACTACTGTCAAAGTCAACATTTATATATTGATAAATTTCAAGAAGCGCTGTGTTATAGCCTATTAAATGGTGGCAAACGTCTAAGGGCGATTTTAATGTTAACCATCATAGAACTTAAAAGACCTTTAAATGAAGAAGATTATAAAATAGCAATGGCTTTAGAGATGATGCATGCATATTCTTTAATACACGATGATTTGCCTGCTATGGACAATGCAACGCTTCGAAGAAACCTGCCTACCAATCATATGGTTTTTGGCGAAGACATGGCAATTCTA
>JAVRLY010000059.1:0-6247 GCA_031960885.1 Desulfurella sp.
ATATACGACAACTCAAATTTAAGAACACAAAGAACTTTTATCAAATTATACAAAATTTGAGAAATAAAGTGTTTAAAAATCTGACTAAATTTTCGGGGGCATTATAAAATTAAAAAGACTTTTGTTGGAAACAGTTAACACAATTAACTGGCTTTTGTCCATTCATAACTCTACTTATGTTATCGCACACATAAAAAGCTATAGCTTCATAAGAAACATCCGTAACACCTGCAATGTGAGGAGAAACTATAACGTTTTTATAAGCAAAAAGTTCATCATTTTTCTCTGGTGGCTCTTGCCAAAAAACATCTAAAGCTACACCGCCTAAGTGTCTTTTATTTAGAGCTTGAAGTAAAGCTTCTCTTTGAATTATTGCTCCACGCGAAGGATTTATTAAAAATGCACCTCTTTTTATTTTGAAAATATTACTGGTATTTATAAGTTCTTTTGTCGAGTTATTTAAAGGTAAAGCTACAAATACATAATCACACATGGGTAAATATTTATCAAGATTGTCTATTGTATCAATGCCATCAAGACTAAACTCAAATTTGAGGTTTTCTTCCACTTGTTTCTTTATTGCAAAAATATGCACACCAAATGGTTTTAATCGTATAGCAAGTGCTTTTCCAATACCGCCAAATCCTATAATTAAAGCTTTTTTACCAATTAAGCTTTTACCTACAGGACAACCCCAACCTATTGAATTATAAACGTTATCTTGGATTGCAGGAAATTGACGAGATAGGGCAATGGCTGACATTATCGACCATTCTGCCACAGATTCAGCATTGCCTGTATTTGCTGCAGGTACATTTGCAACATATATGTGTTTTTTCGTTGCAGCTTCAATATCAACACCATCAAGACCAGTGCCCCACTGATTTATTAGTTTCAGGTTAGTAGCTTTATTTATAAGTTGTTCTGTAATCTTACACATAGCGGGTATTAGCACATCACATTCACCAATGCGTAACTCAAGCGCTTTTTCTGGCACAAATTCAAAATCTATATTTTCACAGTACTTGCTTATAAAATCCGATATACCTGCAAAATACACGCCAGCAATGAAAACCTTAGCTTTGCGCTCCATCATTCAACCCCTTAGCAAAAAATTTTTGAGAAATAACTTTTAAAATAACATTAATCGATAAGTCTAATCCAAGTGAGGAAACATCTATTATCATATCATAGTTTCGCAAATCACACCTATTGATATTGGTCATTTTTTTGATATACTCGTTTCTATCTCTATCAACTTTCTTTACCAATTCTAACGCTTTATCAGTGCTTATATTAAACTCTTTTGCAACATTTTTTACCCTATAATCAATATTTGCTTTTAAAAAAAAGGATAGATGTTTTGGGTAATCTTTAAAAACATAAAAACTGCCCCTTCCTAGCGCTATAATGCTACTTTTTTTAGCAAAATCCTGCAATATATGAGATTGTGCACTAAAAATTTGTTCATCTGTTGGGTAATATGCACTAGCTAGTGAACCAATCTCGGGTGCGCCAAACGAAAAAGCACTGAGAATTGTATCAAGCAATGAACTTACCTTTTCGTCTTTCTTATCCAAATAATGGGCATCTGTTTTCAAAAGCTCTGCTGTTTTAAAAACTAATTCTCTATCAATCAATTTAAAGCCGAATGTTTCAGAAATTTTTTTTGCAATCGTATAACCACCAGAGCCAATCTGTCTAGCAATGGTTATTACAATATTATCCATTAGTCCCCCTTTACATCCTTCAAGCCTTTTAAGAAAAATGCCAATGGCATAGAAGCGACAAAAATAAACATGATTAGCAAATACAAACGGTTATAAGAAAGCATTTGAGCTTGCTGTAAAACAGTTTCATTTAAAATTTCTTTAACCTTCATATTAGGTAAAAACGAAAAAGGCAAACCTAAAAGCTGGTCAATTTTTGCAATATATTCCAATGTATTTCTACTAAAAATAGATACATTTTGAGTTAGTATTGAATAATAGGAATTTGTGTTTCTATCCATAAATGTAGCAGCCAAAGCTACACCAATGCTACCCGTAATCAGTCTAAATACATTGTAAATGCTTGTTGCAAACGTTAGGTTACTTTTTTCAATTGTTAGCAAAGCAGATGTGCTAACGCATACAAATATAAACCCAAACCCTGCGCCTTGTAAAAATTGTGGCCAAAATATATCCCAAAAAGAAGCATTTAAATTCAAATTTGCAAATTGAAAAAAAGATACAACAACCAAAACAAGTCCGAAACTCACAAGCACCTTTGGGCCAAGCTTATTAAATAACTTTCCCCCTATTGGCATCATCATTGCCATTGCTATGCTTCTTGGTACCATTGCTAATCCTGCATCAAATGCAGTATATCCAAGTAAATCCTGCAAAAATACAGGTAAAACAAATAAGCTTGCAAAAAGCCCCATACCTAAAATGCCGCCAAGCAAAGTACCAATGGTAAAGTTTATATTTTTAAGTATACGCAAGTTAACAGCGGGTTTTTTTGTAGTAAGCTCCCTAATAATAAATAAAATTATACTACCACTTGCAATTATAGCTAGATCCGTAATATAGCTTGAAGTAAACCAGTTTTTATTTTCACCATCAGCTAAAAAAATTTGCAATGCACCAAGTCCAATTGCCATAAAAAGCAACCCTAAAAAATCAATCTTTGACTTTTCTCTTATCAAAAAATCAGGATCTTCGATAAAAATACTCACCATTATCAAAGCTATAATGCCAATAGGCAAGTTTATATAAAAAATCCAAGGCCAGCTGTATCTATCTATCAACCAACCGCCAATTGTAGGCCCAATGGCTGGACCCATAACTACGCCAACACCGTATATTCCCATTGCCATCCCTTGCTCTTCTTTTGGAAAAACTTCTCTTAATATGGCTTGCGCGATAGGAATTAATACACCTCCGCCAATACCTTGTATAATACGAAAAATGACTATAGCATACAAATTCCATGCTATACCACATAAAGCTGATCCAATGGTAAAAAGAGCTATACCAAACATATAAAAGTTCTTTCTGCCAAATCTTGAGCTTAACAAAGCAATAATTGGCATTATTATGGTATTTGAAAGCAAGTAACCTGTTGAGACCCAAGTAATTTGTTCAATAGAAGCACCCATTGACCCTTGAATATACGGAATTGCCACATTTACAATGCTTGTATCCAAAGAACTCATTATTGTGCCTATCATTACAGTGATAGTTACAATCCACTTATTCATTTTGTGCTTACGTAAGGCTCAACTGACAAACCAGGGTAAAGTGGTGTTTTCGGGTCATAAGGTGTTGTTATATCAATCTTAACCGGTAGACGCTGTACAATCTTTATAAAGTTACCAACGGCATTTTGAGGAGGCAATAAACTAAAGACATTTCCACTGCCGGATTGAAAACTTTGAACATAACCATAAAAAGTTTTATTAGGATAAGCATCAACTTTTATTGCTACTTTTGAGCCAATGTGAATTTTATTAATGACAGTTTCTTTGAAATTTGCAACAACCCACACATGCCTTAAATCCACAATGTTTAATAATGGCAAGCCTACTTGAGCGTATTGTCCAACCTCTACATTGCGTTTTGTTACATATCCATCAATAGGTGCTATAACCTTTGTTCGGTTTAAATTAACAGCAGCTAAATTGAATTGAGCCTTAGCTTGGTCTATTAAATGCTGTTGTTTTTTTAGTTGTGTTTGTAAATCGGACAACTCTAACTGAAGTTGTTTTATAACAGAAAATTGAGCTTTAAAATTAGCTTGTGTAACTTTAAAATTCATTTTTATGCTATCATATTCGTTTTGGCTAATAACATTTTCTTTTAGGAGATTAAAATAGCGCATATTTTGTTTGCGAGCATATGAAAGTTTTGCTTCATCGGCCAGTAAATCTTGCTGAGCTTTTTCAATTTCAGATTGTTTCTCAAGCATGGCAAGTTTCAAATTTTCAAGCTGAATCTTTGCAGCATCGTATGCATTTTGAGTGTTTTTTACTTGCTGTATATAGTCTGTAGGGTCAATTTCAAACAATACTTGGCCCTTTTTAACAAACTGGTTTCTCTTAACATATACGTGAATTACTTTCCCAGCTACTTGTGGCGCTATAGGCACTATCGTCCCATCAATATACGCATCATCCGTGCTAACATGCGTAAAGCTGTATATAATATCTGGTACAAAATGAATAGCTAAAACTGCCATGATAATTAAAACAATACCTAACTCAATATATTTTTTTGTTTTTTTAGTCATCATTGGCTTATAACTACAAATTCGTCGTTTCTATTTTTAGCCCAAGCGTACTCGTTATGAGCTGGATCAATAGGCTTAAATTTACCATTGCTGATAGTTTCAATATTTTGTGGGTTAACACCTTTTAATATCAAATAATTCTTTGCTGCATCTGCACGTTGTTGACCAAGTGCCAAGTTGTAAGAATCCGTCCCTCGCTCATCACAATTACCTTCAATTTTAATTTTAATATTAGGATGCTGTATCAAAAACTCAGCTATTTTATTCAATACCTCTTTTGGGTTTTGTTCTATATTCCATTTATCTACATTTGTAAATGTGGAGCTATTAACATTAAAGTAAATCCTTTGAAGTATTTCTTTTTCTTCTTCCAATAAGGCTTTTTCGTTTTCAATGTTGTTAGTTTGTGCACTTGTTGGCATTGATGTGACAGATGCTTGATTTAGCGTGTTGTTTGACGATTGGGCTTGAGTGTTACTTTGATTAGATAGAGCTTTCGTGCCTGGCACAGTTGAACAACTAACTACAAAAAAAGATAATGTTGTCAAAATTGCAAAAAAAATATACCACTTTTTCATTTTCGCCTCCTAATGTTTATTCTAAATCCTTTTTTATAGATTGTCAATACAGCATTTATGTGTAACAAAAAAATAATTATAATCCTAAAATTATTGAAATAAACTTTTAATAAAAAATGTAAATTGGTCAACCCCTTGCTTTAGTGCTAAAACTGCATGCGTACCAATAATTACACCATCGCAAAAATTAGAAGCTATCTTAATATCACTTGCTGATTTTATGCCAAAACCTAAATATACCTTTGATTTTTGTCTACAATAGTTTATTTTGGCTATGGTCTCTTCTTCTAGTTTAAAGTTGCCTCCTGTTATACCTCGTTTTGATATAAAGTAAATAAAATCATTACTTTTTTCAATTGCTAAATCTATATCACTTAAGCGACTCTCAGGCGTTACAAACTTTATTATATTGGAATGTAAATTTTCTTCAAATAACGCACTTTCTCTAAGTGGCACATCTGCAACAATCAAACCTTTTATACCACCAAGATGTTTTTTGAATCTATCAAAGCCATACGAATAAAAAATATTCGCATAAGTCATTATATAAATGTCTTTTTTGAAAATTTTCTTTACCTCATCTAAACTTTCAAGAAAATCATAAATATTGTGTTGCTTTAATACATCAAAATCTGCATTTTCTAACGCAGGTCCATCAGCAATGGGGTCAGAAAAAGCAAAACCCACTTCTAAAAAATCTACATTTTCCTTTTGGCAAACTTCAACTGCGCTTAAAAATTCGTCTTTTGAAGGATAATTTGCTAACAAATATATTCCTGTATTCATCTATTTGCCTCCAATATTATGCCTAAATCTTTATCACCACGACCAGATAGGTTTACTATGACAATCTTGTCTTTAAATTCATCCTTATGTGACAATAAATAGCCAATTGCATGCGAGCTTTCTAAAGCGGGTATGATACCTTCTAGTTGAGACAACTCAAAAAATCCTTCAAGAGCCTCCCTATCAAAACATACATCATATTTAACCCTTTTGATATCTTTAAAGTAACTATGCATCGGACCAACGCCGGGGTAGTCAAGACCGGCTGAGATAGAGTGAACATTTGCTATTTGAGCGTCTTTTTGTAAGAGATAACTTAAACTACCATGCAAAATACCTTTTTGTCCAAGCGTTAAAGTAGCTGAGTGCTCTCCTATATTCAATGACTTACCACCAGCTTCTATTCCAAATAACTCTACATTATCCTCAATAAATTCACTAAAAATGCCATAAGCATTGCTACCACCCCCAACACACGCTAAAATTGCATCGGGCAAGCGTTTTTCTATATCCAATATCTGTTTTTTAGCCTCTTTGCCAATTATTGATTGAAAATCTCCTACAATCGTAGGAAATGGATGAGGGCCTACTACACTGCCCAATAGATAGTG
>JAVRLY010000059.1:6347-8407 GCA_031960885.1 Desulfurella sp.
CTATCTAACAAAATCAAACCATCGCTTACACTTTCTGGCAATTTATCTATAACCCTAAAAACCCTTATGCGGTTTTCTATTTCGAAATCCTCGTATACTTGAGCAAAGTCTAAGTTGCACTCTTGCATGGTATTTTTAATATCTTCTACGCTTTTGTCTACAAACACACCTACAGTTTTTATATTTAGATGCTTAACTATGACACCTGCGGTTTTTGGCTCAACATAGCGCTTGCTTTTCTCATAAAATACAAACCCCACATAGTCTACACCCAAATCTTGAGCGTACAAACAATCATCTAAGTTAGTCATCCCACAAAATTTAATTTTCATTCAAAAACTCCAAAAATAATGCTTCCGGGTTAGGTGATTTTAAAAAAGCTTCACCTATTAAAAAAACATTTGCACATTGAAGCAATCTATCAATATCTTTTCTTGACTTAATACCACTTTCTGCTACCTTAACGGGTGCTTCTATCTTATCAAGTATAAAGCACACACTATTTAAATCGATTTTTAGATTATCAAGATCGCGTGAGTTTGCGCCAATGATTGTAGGTTTTATGTCAGACAATTTTTCTAACTCTTCTGCGCTGTGTACTTCAACTAAACACTCTAAACCTATTTTTTTTGCATAATAGTACAGTTCATTTATTTTTTCTTTGCTTAAAATTCTTGCGATAAGCAAGATTATATCAGCTCCGCTCTCATAAGCCCAATCAATCTGTTTTTTGTCAATAATAAAATCCTTGCATAAAATAGGCAAATGCGTCTTTTTAGAAACTTCACTGAGAAATTCAAAACTACCACCAAAGTATTTGTAATCAGTTAGCACACTTATAGCTTTAGCATATTTTGAATATATATCAATTAGGTTTTTATTAGCATTAAATTCTCCAAAAGAAGGCGATTTAGCTTTAATTTCGGCTATGATATTTATTTTACTATTAAAATTTGGCTTAATTATTTCTTTAAAGCGCTTCAAATTAGGTGGAGGTAAATTTTTTACCTCTTGCAACTTGTCAAAAATAATCTGTTCAATCATTGCCAATCTCCAATAGCTTTTCGTATGCCCTTTTGTTTTCTATAGACTCCAAAGCAAGTTTAAAAGCTAACTTTAGGTCGCTTTCAACCTCACTTACTACAAGTGCAAATGCTGCATTTATTGCAATTACATCACGCAATACTTTATGTTGGCCTAAAAATGTTTCTTTCAGTAGTTTTGCATTCGTTGCAGCATCAAACCCTTTTAAATTGTCAAGACTGCTGTAAATACCAAACTCAATTGGGTCAAACTCAAAGCGTTTTACAAAAAGCCCCTTTTTATAATAAATTAACGTAGGCGAAGACAGACTGATTTCATCCATATCCGATGATACAAGCATTACATTTTTAAAATCCAACATTTCAACTGCTTCCAAATAAACATTGAGGTAGTCTTTACTAAACACGCCAATCAATTGGTGCGTTGGTCTAATGGGATTTACTAATGGCCCCACAAGGTTAAAAATAGTGCGTTTTCCAATTTTCTTTCTAATTGGCATTATGTGTTTTAATTTGCTGTGATAAAGCGGCGCAAATAAAAAAGCAAATTTCTTTTGTTTTAAGTTTGCTTTAGCTTCATCTGGGTTTTGTTGAATATTTATGCCCAGTGATTCAAGTATGTCAGCTGAGCCCGATTTAGATGATACAGCCCTATTGCCATGTTTGGCAACATTTACAAACAATGAGCAAACAATAGCACTTGCTGTTGAAATATTAAAACTATGCGAATTATCGCCACCGCTACCGCATGTATCCAAACAAGGCTCAAAAAAATCAATGCTTGTTGCATATTTTCTCATCACTTGTGCTAAAGCTGCAATATCGCTTGCCTGCTCCATGGTTGTTGATTTTTCTATTAATATACGCTCAATCTCTTGTTCGCTCATCCTAGCGCACAACATATCATCAAACATTAAATAAGCCGTTTCAAATGCTTGATTCATTGCAAACCTCCAAAAAATTTTCGATAAACCTTAGACCGTACTGCGTTTCATACGACTCAGGATGAAACTGCAA
>JAVRLY010000060.1:0-8039 GCA_031960885.1 Desulfurella sp.
TTCCGATCTAAATTGCCCAAAAACTACAAATGGGGCGTATTTGTAGGGCTTGAAGAGGTTTTAGAACTCCTTGATTCAAAAAACATAAATGTTCGCTCGATTAAAGAAGGCAGCATTTTTAGGGAAAATGAGCCTGTACTAGAAATTGAAGGTTTATATAGCGAATTTGCAAAATACGAAACCGCCATTTTGGGTTTTTTGTGTCAAGAATCCGGTGTTGCCACAAAAGCTGCAAGACTTAGAAAATTGGTTAAAGACAAGTTACTTTTATCGTTTGGTGCAAGACGCATGCACCCAGCTATTTCAGTTGCAATTGAACGCGCTGCGTATATTGGTGGGTGTGATGGCGTTTCTGTCGTTCAAGCAGCAAATGTATTAAACATAGCGCCAAGCGGCACAATACCGCATTCACTTGTACTGCTTGCTGGCGACACAGTAGAGGCTGCAAAATACTTTGATGAAACAATGGATAGCGATGTACCAAGAATCATTTTAATTGATACATTTGGCGATGAAAAATTTGAAACATTAAGGGTTTATGAGACTTTAGGCAAAAAACTCACAGGCGTGCGTCTAGATACGCCAAGCTCAAGAAGGGGAAACCTAAGGGCAATTATAGAAGAAATACGCTGGGAACTTAACCTAAGGGGTGCAAGTGATGTAAAAATATTTGCCAGTGGCGGCCTTGACGAAGAAAACATTGAATCGCTTGTTGATGTAGTAGATGGCTTTGGTGTTGGCACAAGCATATCAAGTGCCTCAACCATTGATTTTTCTATGGATATAGTGGAAATTGAGGGAAAGCCTATTGCAAAAAAAGGCAAAAATTCCGGCTCAAAAAGTTTATTTAGATGTAAAAAGTGCTTTAGTGACAAGGTTTTGCCATACAGCTATGCACCTGTTAGCTGCTCTTGTGGGGGCGTTATGGAAGATATACTTGAGTATGTTATACAAAATGGAAAAACCATTGATTTGCCAAATGTTAAAAGCATAAGAGACCATGCGCAATCTAGCTTGAGATTTATCGATTTATGAAAATTATTGACACACACGCACATTTACAATCAAAAGAATTTGATGATAATATTGAACTTGTTCTGTCTAGGTTAGGTATAGTAGAAAAAGTATTCCTTGCAACATCAAATGAGCCAGATATTGAAAAAGCCAAACAATACTGTGAAAATTACGCAAACCTTTACTATTTTGCAGGCATCCATCCTCATGAGGCTTGTAAATACAATACCCATACTATAGACGCTATTGAATATCATTTAAAAAACTCAAAATGCATCGGCATTGGAGAAATAGGTCTTGATTATTATTACGAATATTCTAGCCGAAACATCCAAAAAGAGGTATTTTCAACGCTATTAGATTTAGCCATAGAGCATGAATGTTTTGTTAGTATACACATAAGGGATGCTATAAAAGATGCAATAGATATATTGCATTCAAAAAAAGGACTCAAAGCTATTATTCATTGCTTCAGCGGTGATTTAGATTTGCTAAAATTCAGTTTAGATAGGAATTTCTTTTTAGGCATAGGCGGCATAGTGACATTTAAAAATTCACTAATTAGACAAAATGTGTCACAAATACCACTTGATAACATGGTTTTGGAAACAGACGCTCCTTATTTAGCGCCACACCCAAAACGAGGCAAAGTAAATGAACCAGGATACCTTGTGTATATTTTGGAAGAAATAGCTGCATTATTAGGTATAAAACAAGAGCTTGTAGCTAAACATACATATGAAAATAGTTTGAAAATTCTATTATGATAAGTGATTACTTTGATTTAGAACAATATTGGAAATATAGCCAATCAAAGATAAAAGAACAACTTTTATTTTTATGCGATAAAATAACAACCAATGCCCAGCAAATATCCCCACTATTAAAAGATTTTATCGAAAACAAATGCAGTAAAAATACACATTTGATTTTAGAAGACCCTTTGGCATACTTAGAATCCATTATTGAATTTGCAGATTACATTATTGAAGTCTTTAAAGAAAAAGGTTTCAGTATTGATGAAGACTTCAAAGCCAAATTTTTAGAAAATACATTTGAAACGCTACTTGATGCAATTAAAAATTATACTGACCTTATAGGCTCTAAGTTTGAAGAAATAAAATCTATCCTTGATAAACTATACGATGGCATATTGATTATTGATGCTAACACACACCAGATACTGGCTGCAAATAAAGCTATGGAAGACATTCTACAAAAAAAACCCTTAAGCGAAATGAATGTATTTGCATTGCTAAATGAAGATAAAAAAGCTTATTATCAAGACTTGTTTTTACAGTTTATCAATAAGCAAAAAGGCATCACAGAACCACTGGAATTTAAAACATCAAACAACACAATAGTATATTTAGAAGCAAGCGTAAGTTTGCTCAATAGCCAAACAATGATTGCTGTGTTTAGAGATATTACAAAACGCCTTGAAAGTGAGAAACTACTTGTGCGTATAAATCGCCTCTATGAAGTATTATCAAGAATCAATAATACAATGATTCGCGTTCAGTCTGTCAATGACTTATTTAAAAGCGTATGCGAAATTCTGGTTACATTTGGGCATTTTAAATTAGCATGGATCGGTTGCGTAGACGAAAAAACAAAAATGGTTAAACCAAAAGCTTATGCTGGAGACAAGCGTTACCTAAAAAATATTTTGGTTTCAGTTAGAGAAGATTTGCCAGAAGGTCAAGGACCATCAGGCGCAGCTATTAGAGAAAATAAAATAGTTGTATGCAACAATATTTTAACAAGCCCGCAAATGAGCCCGTGGAGAGAGCGCGCAAAAGCGTCTGGTTTTCATTCATCCATTACAGTTCCCATCAGCTTGTTTGAAACAAATACTGTTAGCAAAGTTCTAAAGGTTTATTCCGATGAGATTGATTCTTTTGATAAAGAAGAAATCAAGCTGTTTGAAGAGATTGCAAGCGATATTTCATACGCCATAAATTTTTTAGAAAAAAAACAACAAGTTTCGTATCTATCTTCATTTGATGTGCTAACAAATCTGCCAAACCGCCTTTCATTTGCATACACTATAGATGCTCTAATAAAAACCAAGAGGCATTTTGCAGTTCTCATTTGCGATATAAATAATTTCACAGCACTAAACAATAAGTACGGCTACATTAAAGCAGACATCGTTTTAAAAACGATAGCAAAAATACTATTATCATTGCCAAATATTCACTATGTTGCCCGCACAGGCAATGATGAGTTTGGCATTATACTTGATTTTACAGATGAGACCAAAATAACAAAATTTGCCATAGATTTAAATGAGTATGTACAAAAAACCGATTTTGATGTAGATTTTGCTATCAATCTTACATTTGGCGCCTGTCTTTGGCCACAAAATGCTAAAAATACTCAGGAGCTTATTGCAAATACTGAGATCGCCCTATTGCAAGCAAAGAAACTAAAACGTTTCATAAATTTTTATTCAGAAGAAGCAAACAAACAAATTCAACAAGCTATTTCTTACCAAAATAAAATTAAAGCTGCCATTAAAAAGGGCGAATTTGTATTATTTTACCAACCCAAGTTGTCGCTTAATGACTTTTGTATAAAATCGTGCGAATCGCTTCTTAGATGGCAAACAAACGATAAAATCTTGTTGCCCAAAGACTTTATTGGCACATTAGAAGAAACAAAACTTATTTGCGAGCTTGGTTTGAAGGTTTTTGAGGAAGCGCTAAAACAAATAGATAAATGGCAAAAATCGCATTTTAATGTATCCGTTGCAATAAATGTATCTGCAGTGCAATTAGAAGATGACGATTTTGTTCAAAACATACTCAATCTTATATCAAAGTACAAAACACCGCTTAACTTAATTGAAATAGAGATAACAGAAAGTGTTTTAATACAACACTTAGATAAGCTAACAACACTCCATGAACATGGTTTGAGTATAGTTATAGATGATTTTGGCACAGGATACTCTTCATTGTCTTATTTGCAAACAATACCCGTAAGTGGCATAAAAATTGATATGGTTTTTATTCAAAAAATGTTTGAAGGCAAAAATTTAGAAATTTTAAAAACAATTATTGATTTAGCCAAAGTGTTAAATTTAAAAACAACAGCTGAAGGCATAGAAACAAAACAGCAACTTGAGGCGATTGTAAAATTAGGCTGTGATGAGGCTCAAGGTTTTCTAATAGGCTTTCCACAACCGCCGCAAAACATTGAGCACCTTTTTAAAGAAACATTCCATCATTTGCTTTAATTAAAACTTTTTCAATTTAATGCAGCAAACACTGCCAAATGTTTACTATGTTCAAAATCTGTAATTAAAGGGTGTAAGCACCCTCTTTTAATAAAAATTTGACTTTGTTTTTTAGTTATGATATTAAATACATGATTTGAAAAGGAGGTAAATGTGGCAAATCATAAATCGGCACTCAAAAGAGTTAGACAAAACAAAAAAAGATATTTGAGAAACAAATCTTATAGAACGAGATTAAAAAACGTTGTAAAACAAACAAGACTTGCTATAAACAGTGCAAATGTGGAAAATTTGTCTGAGCAATTAAAAAACGCTCAAAAGATTATTTATAAGATAAAAAGCAAAGGCGTTATTCACAAAAACAAAGCAGCTAGGTTAGTTTCTCGCTTGACAAAAGCAGCTAATAAAAAGCTAAAAGAAGCTAGTGCTTCTTGAGAAACTGCTTTAGCTCTACAAAGCTAAGTGTATTTATAATATCTTTTTTCTCAAGCCAGCCCCTTTGGGCTGTAAGAACGCCATAAATCATGTAATCGAGGTTGTTTTTTGTATGTGTATCTGTATTTATGCACAATTTAGCACCTGCTTGTTTAGCAATTCTGCAATGCTCATCATTTAAATCCAATCGCAAATAAAAAGAATTAATCTCTAATGCTGTGTTGTATTTAGCGGCTTTTTCAACAATAGCGTATATATCTAATTCGTATGGCTGTCTTTGGCCAATCAATCTGCCAGTTGGATGAGCAATTATATTAACATATGGATTTTCTATTGCGCTAATAATTCTTTTTGTATTTGTATCTTTTGAATTATTAAAACCTTGATGAATTGAAGCAATCACAATATCTAAATCTTTCAATACACTATCATCAAAATCAAGCTCGCCATTTTGTTTAATATCTACTTCACTGCCAGCAAGTATGTTTATTTGCCCTTTGTACTTGGCTTTGAGCTTGTCTATTTGATTTAGCTGCTCATATAAGCGCTCTACACTTAAACCTGAAGCAACATAAGAAGACTGTGAATGGTCTGTTATTGCAATGTATTCATATTTGCGATTTATGGCTTCTTGCACAATTTCTTCAAGGCTCATTAATCCATCTGAGTAGTTTGAGTGTACATGTAAATCACCTTTTATATCGCTAAGTTCTACAACATCGGGTAAATTATGTGAAACACACGCTTCAATTTCGCCTTTATTTTCCCTAAGAGGTGGTTTTATATAGCAAAGTCCAAGCGTAGAATAGATATCTTCTTCGCTAGTAAGCTCAACCCTCTCATTACCCAAAAATAAACCATACTCATTGAGTTTATAGCCTTTTTTAATTGCTATATCTCGCAACTTGACATTGTGTTCTTTTGAGCCAGTAAAATACTGAAGCGCTGCTGGAAAAGATTTTTCATCTATTAATCTAAAGTCTACTTGAATATTGTTTGACAATAACAAACTTACCTTTGTTTCACCAGCTGCAATTAATTGCCTATGCGGTATATTGGTTAGTGATTTTGATACGTTTTTAAAATCTTGTGTGCAAATTAGTATATCAATATCTCCAACTGTTTCTTTACCCCTTCTAAGAGAGCCTGCAATCTCTACTTTAATAACATTGTTAATCTTGTATACTAAATCAACCAAGTTTTTTGCAATAGGCAAGGCCACACCTAATGGAAAACGCGATTGGCCTTGTTCATATAACTCAATACCTTCTCTGATTTTTTTTATACTTTTTTCAAGCAGCGATATGTCTTTGAGCTCATCATTTTCAAATACCAGTTTTTTAATATCCTCAAGCGTCCTTACGCGGTAGCGCTCAAACATCTTGTATAGTGTTCTTGGGCCTAAACCGCGTATATCTTTTAATTTAAACAGCGTATATGGTATTTTTTCCAAGAGTTCATCCAGGTATGCGATTTTTTTAGTCTGGATGTATTCTTTGATTTTTTGCTCTAAATCCTTGCCAATGCCTTCAATCTTCTTTGGTTTTGGCGCAGAATAAATATCCATAATGCTTTCATTCAAATTTCTAATGGCTTGAGCTGCGTTCCTATATGCACGGATTTTAAATGCGTTTTCATTTAAAAATTCCAACGCATCCGCTATTGTTTCAAAAATTGAAGCAATTTTTTCATTTTCATCAAAACTCATTGGTTGATTTCAAATACTGTTAATCTATAAATATCGTCTTCGCCTACAATGAACCTCGTAAAAAACGGCGCTGGTGTGGCAATCAAACATACCATGTAATCATTTTGCCTATCAAAACTAACAACACGACCCGATACGCTGCCAGAGCTCCAAACCTGTTGCAATTTGTTATTATCAAGCTTGTACATAAATATGCCGTATGCATTGTAATGACTGCCGGCAACGGCAATAGCGTTACTTCTGTAGCTTTGTTGAGCTATTACATAGTATTGCTCGCCTGATTTGTAAAATTTCAAACCATTTTGAATATATACTTTACCAGCTTCTTTATTTTCAATATAGCCCATATTTGGGTTATATTGGTGCGAGTACCTTTGAATAGGCTCTGCGTTTTGGCCTACATAGTACCCAGTTAAGTAATTTTTCTTTGTGTCAAAATCATATATTGCAATTTGGCCTTCAGATGTAGCATAAACTAATTTATTATCAATTTCTTCAAACTCATAAAAAGAAGCGGGTTTTATTGGCAAATTCAACTCTTTTAATACAACCCCATTTAAGCTTAATGTATAAATTGGACCATAAAACTTTGAGCCAATAGACATATTTTGAGCAATAAGTTGAGGTTTAGAGTAAACATCGAAAAACCTTATGCAATAGCCAATTGAGCTAGCTACAACATGAAGCGTGGAATTTTCAATTGTAACTATTGAAGATGAGATTTGGCCATAGGCGTTGAAATTCGATACAGCAAGGTAAGTTTTGCCATCAATGGTAGCGCTATCAATGTTAAAGATATTATACCCAACATTTGCGCTGGCTACTTTATTTAGGGAATATCCATCAAACCTATACAACTCTAATTGGCCTTTATTTGCAACTATAATGTAATCATTTGCTATAGCCAATGCTTTGGCGGAATAGCCAATATTTGCATAATTTACAAGCCTCATTGTAGCGCTTGATGCGCCAACATTTGAATACCTACTATACAAGCCAAATTTAGCTAAAAAGCTCTCCCACAAAGTTAACCTGGGTTCTATATTTAAAGCCGTTGGAACAACATTTTCTGGCGGTATGTTTTCGGTTTTTGCAGTCTTTATTTTTTCTACTTCTTGCTGCGATAGCTGTGTGTTTGTAGTATAAATCAAATCACCACTATAGCCGTTGTAAATATTGTAAGATAATTGATTATTGCTTTTTAAATAAACAGGAATGACAAAATCGCAATTTACATCGCTACATAATGCTTCTATATCTTTGGGTGTTGTAATTTGTGTTAATTTTTCTTTTGTCATTGCAATCTGAATTGTATCTGCATCAATTACTTCAAATTTTTTGGTTGCATCAAGAGCATTTTTGATATTATCAAACAAGATGGGGTTTCGTGTAATAATAGCTACTCTGTAAATGCTTTTGCCTATTGTCCACTCATCATTATCGCTAACTTTGGCTTTTGAATAAGTATAACCATCTGGTATCAAAGGCAAACCCAAAAAGTATTTTTGAACCTTTTGTGTGCCTCGAATAATTTTCGCTACGCTTTTATCAGCTTCTACAGATACTACTTGGGCATAGGCTCTGCCACTTTTTAATTCGACGCTTTTTTGTGTAGTAGGATCAATAAACTTGCCTAAG
>JAVRLY010000061.1:0-8003 GCA_031960885.1 Desulfurella sp.
ATTTTAGATAAATTTAAAATAGAATTTTCGGCTTTAGAGTGTAGCCGGAAAAAAGTATTTAGAGAATTATTGCGAAAAAGTAAACAAAGTGGAATGAAATACACATCAAAGAGAGCAAAAAAGAGGAGATTTTTAAAAAAACATGCCTAAGTAAGCTGTATAAAAAAAGGTTGACATTCCAGTAACTCATTAATAAATAAAATAGACGTAATGCATTTGTGTAATTGGACAAGAATGCACTATATCTATTAATTTAATTGACACGAAAAAATTAATTGCAACACTTTTGATATAAAAATTATAGATATAGCAGCTTTTTATATTTTTTCACAGAGTAATCTCACTCATAAAGATCATAAAAGCTCGATTTAGAAATATCAATATTTTCAAAATTGCCTATTTGTCTTTTGGCCTTTAGCGTTACTAAACCATCAATTTCTGGTGCATCCAAAAAACTTCGACCCTTTTTTGGACTATCTACTATAACTTTTATTTTTTTTCCAATAAATCTCTCTAAGTATTTTTTACTCAATTGTTTTTGAGCATCAAGTAAAATTGACCTTCTTGTTCGCTTTTTATTGTATGGCACATTAGCACTATATCGAGCGCTTATTGTGTTCTCTTCTTTAGAGTAACCAAAAACGCCCAATCTATCTATTCTATAGTTATGTATAAAATCAAGCAATTCTTTGAAATCATTGTCTTCTTCGTATGGAAAACCTACTATAAATGTTGATCGAATGGCAACATCGTACTTTAAAAGTTTGTCAAATAAGTTGCAAATGAATCTTTTATCATAATTCCTTTTCATCAATTTTAACATTTTATCGCTTACGTGTTGAAGTGGTATATCAAAATAGGGTACAATTTTTTCTGAATTAACAATTGTATCTATTAAATGATCATTTATAGAAGAAGGGTATAGATACAACACTCTAACCCAAAATTCACCATTAATAGATGATAAATCTTCTAACAAATCAGATAAATTATTGTTGTTGTAACACGATGTATCTTGTGCTATTAAAACAATCTCTTTTATGCCCTCATCTAGCAGTTTCAAAAATTCTTTTTTTATATCATCTTTGCTTTTTTCCCTATATGGACCCCTAATATATGGTATAGTGCAAAAACTGCACCTGTGGTTGCAACCATCAGAAATGCGCAAATAAGCATAAGGGTAAGTTGTTACTATTCTACCTTCAGCGTATAGTGGATTTGGCATATTGCAATAGTTTAATTTTTTATCAAGCTTAAATGTATTTACGCTATTTGTATCGATAAAAACATCAATCTCTGGTATTTGCGATTCAATTTGGTTTTTGAACCTACTAATTAGGCAACCTGCTACAACAAGTTTCTGATTTTCTTTTTTTGATTGCGCCAAATCTAAAATTGTATGTACAGACTCTTTAATGGCTTTTTGAATAAAAGCGCATGTATTTACAAACAAAATATCAGCGCTTGTTGGGTCATATACAAACTCTATCTCATTGCTTGAAAATACGCTAAGAATGTTTTCGGTATCTACCAAATTTTTGGGACAGCCCAGGCTAACTACATAGCATTTCATGATAAAATATTCTTTAGTGTTGACATTTTAAAGCGTTTGATATCATCAATTGATACATCTATTAAATTGTTTATTTTTAACCTTTTTTCTTGCGTTGTAAAACCTAATCTGTACAAAGTGACTCCACTTTGAATGGCTATATCTTCTATTTGGTCTAAATCTTGATTTCTAATCTCAATGATAACATTTGCTTGAGATTCACTAAACAAAAACTCATGTGGGTTTTGTGGCATATTTACGCTGATTTCACAACCTACTTCATTTTCGCACATAAAAGCCAAACAACACGCTAACCCACCTATTGATATATCGCGGGCACTAATTATTAATCTATGTTGTCTGTGAGCTATATCAAAAAATTTTTTTAATGCTAAGTGTTTTTTTAATTGAGCATCTGGCACTTTGCCATCTATTTTTTTGTGCATATAGTACAAATATTGGCTTGCCCCAAGATTAAGTTCTATATCGTTCAACAAGACAATCGTATTATTTGCATACTGAAAGTGGCTATATAGTACATCTTCTGCTTTGCCAATCCCAACCATTGCAATTGTAGGTGTTGGGAAAATGTTTTGCGTAGCGGTTTCATTATACAAACTAACATTTCCACTAACAACAGGCGTTGACAATAACTCACACGCATCTTTGATGCCTTCGATTGATTGAACAAATTGCCACATAATTTCTTTGTTTTCGGGGTTTCCAAAATTTAAGCAATCTGTTATGGCAACTGGCTCTCCTCCGCTTACAAGTATGTTTCTGTAGCTTTCAGCTACGGCTATTTGGGAGCCAACATATGGGTCAAGATAACAATATATAGGGTTTACGCTGGTGCTTGCAAATATAGCTGTATTTGTTTGTTTTAAAACAATTGCACATGCATCGCCACTTGGTCCTTTTAATGTGTTTGTTTGGACAGTTGAATCATATTGCTCATATATAGGTGATTTATCAGCTAAATTTGGTTTTGATAAAAGTTCTAAGAGCGTTTCATTGTAATTTTGAGGTTTTTGCACATCAATATGCTTGTTTATTTGATTTATGTAACTTGGTTTTTCATATGGTCTATCGTAAACGGGAGCCTGGATAATGCCTAAATCAAATTCTCCTACTACTTGATTTTTATAATGCAATACCACTTTTTCTTCTTTTATAATTTTGCCTATGATATTTGCATCTAAACTCCATTTTTTAAAAATTTCCAATATTTCATTGCTATGTGATGGATTAGCTATAATTAGCATTCTTTCTTGGCTTTCTGATAACATTATTTCAACTGGCGAAAGCTCTTCCCTCAAAGGCACATTATCAAGGTATAATTCAACGCCAACCCCACCTTTTTCAACCATCTCAAATGTGCTTGAAGTTAGCCCAGCAGCACCCATATCTTGTATGCCTTCAACCAAACCCTTATCCATAACTTCTAAACACGCTTCAATGAGCAATTTTTCTGTAAAGGGGTCGCCTATTTGAACAGTTGGGCGATTTGAGATAGATTTCTCATCAAATGATGCTGATGCCATTGTAGCACCATGTATGCCATCTTTGCCTGTTTTAGAGCCAACATAAATGACATCTGCGCCAATTGTTTTGGCTATACCTAAAAATATTTTTTCTTTTTTTGCTATACCTAAATTGAATGCGTTAACCAAAATATTGTTATTGTAGCACTCTAAAAAAAATGTTTGACCGCAAGCTGTTGGCACACCTACACAGTTACCATAATCGCTAATTCCTCTCACCACACCATCAAGCAAATAAGGCGTTTTGGGATGCTCAAACGCTCCAAAAAACAACGCATCAATATTTAACACAGGCCTAGCACCCATTGTAAAAATATCCCTTAAAATACCGCCAACTCCAGTAGCAGCTCCATTGTACGGATCTATATATGATGGGTGATTGTGCGATTCCATTTTAAAAACAGCAACATACCCATCTCCTATATCGATTACGCCAGCGTTTTCACCAGGACCAATAACAACTCTATCTGATTTTGTTGGAAGTTTTTTTAAATGCACTTTGGATGATTTGTAACTGCAATGCTCGCTCCATAGCGAATATATAATTGCTTCTTCTAATTCAGTGGGCTTTCTTTTTAATCGGCTTTCTAACAACGCTAACTCTTCATCGTTTAAATACTTCATACTACAATCCTCGCTAATTCTTTGAATTTTTGCACAAAATTACTTTTTATACCCTTAAAAAGCGCACTGCCAACTATAATCTCATTAGCTCCAGCATCAATAAGGCTTTTTATATTATCAAGGTTTACGCCACCATCAACTTGTATGGTAAATTCCAAGTTTTTTGTATAACGACATTTTGATAAGTATTCTATCTTTCTAATGGAGTTTTCAATAAATGTTTGGCCACCAAACCCTGGGTTTACAGACATAACAAGCACGCCATCAACATATTCCAAAATATATTCCAACAATATTGGTGATGTTGCAGGGTTAATGGACACAAAAGCCCTTATGTTTTTTTCTTTTATTGAGTTTATAAGCCTATTTAAGTGGCAATCTGCTTCTTGATGAACAGTGATAGAGTATGCCCCAGCTTGCACAAATTTGCCTACCCAAAAAGTTGGATTGTCCACCATTAAATGAACATCAAGCTTCAAATTTGTGGCACTGTGTATTTGTTTTACAATGTCTGATCCAATTGTAATGTTTGGTACAAAATGACCATCCATTATATCTAAGTGAAGCATATCACATCCGGCATTTTGTATATCTTTAATTTCTTCTTCAAGCCTTAAAAAATTACAAGATAGGATTGAAGCTAAAAGTTTAATTTGCGTCATCTTCTATTTCTCCTACTATCTCTTCCATAATATCTTGTATACTGACAATGCCAACACTATTTTTGTGATCGTCTACCACCACCCACAGGTGTGTTTTGCGCTTTAACATAATTTTAAAAGCCCTGTCTATTTTTGTATTATAATTAATGAACATAGGTTTTCTAGCCAAAGATGCTATTGTTTCTTTATTGTCAATACCCTCTTCCCATTTTCTCTTAATCAAATCTTTTATGTATAAAATGCCAACAATATTATTGCGTTTTTGCTTATAAATAGGTATGCGGTTAAAATTTATATTTTCTAGAGCTTTCATTAGCGATTCAACCTTTGTATTTGCTTCAAACATCAATACCCTCCTAAGAGGTACCATTATATCTTTTATTTGTTTTTCTTCAAACTTAAAAACATTTTCTATCATTTGTCTTTCTTGCGAATCAAAAATATTTTTTGCGCTTGAAACAATACTTTTAAATTCTTTTTCTGTAATAGTCAACACATTTTCTTGATGTAAGTTTTTAAAAAAAATTTTCTTAAACACATTTATTATCGTTATAAATACTTTTACTATAGGTTTAGTAAATCTAAAAAGCATGTTAAGTGGTTTTGCAAAAGCTAAAGAGATCAATATATTGTTTTTAACAGCCCAACTTTTGGGCGTAATTTCTCCAAAAAGCAAGAGTAAAAAAACAACAATACCGCTTGATACGGCCACATATTTGTTACCAAATATCGATTGGAATATATTTGCAAATAAAATTGATGCAAATATATTAGAAAATTCATTTAAGATTAATAGCATTGCAATGAAATCTTCTGCGTTAGCTAACAAACCAGTTATAATTTCATATTTGCGAGGATTTTTGTACCTAATATGAAAAAGATCTTTAGCTTTAAGAGAAAATATTGCTGTTTCAGAAGAAGACAAAAAAGCACTAAGTGTCAATGTGGCAAAAAACAATAAGATTTTAAACAAATCAGAAATGTGTGAATCCATATTTGTCGGGTTTAACTATATTGCCATTGTGATAAATTGTTAGTTTTTGACTATCGTTTGTGTATCCAATTAAACTTACATCGCCAATGGCTAAGATATGCTCTCTGTATCTTCTCTCAGCACAAAATAACAATTCGTAATCCTCACCAAAAGTTATTTTATCAATCATATTTAAATTATCACACTCACAAAACTTTACTTGTTCCAAAAAAATCTCCATACCAACCTTGCTTGCTCTACAAACATGATTAGCATCTTGAAGCAAGCCATCACTTATATCAATCATACACGTAGCATAAGGCTTAATTTGAGCAATTAAATCAGTTCTTGCTTGTGGTGCTAAAAATCTTTCTAAGCATTTACTATGCGCTTTTGTTTCGTTTTTTAAAGCCCAAAAACCACAAGCAGAACAACCAATCTTGCCTGTTACAAATACATCTTGGCCAGCTTTTGCGCCAGAGCGCAAAATTGGCTTTTGTGCTTCTCCAATAAGCGTAATATTAATGGATAATTTATCATCTTTTGTTGTATTGCCACCAATTAAGTAAATTTTATGGCGCTCACATTGCTTGTGCAATTGATTTAAAAATATATCTAATTTAGAAATTTGCATCATAGGATTTAGCGATATTGATAAAAAAGCCCACTTAGGTATGCCACCGCAAGCAATAATATCGCTTATATTTACATTTAAAGCTTTAATGGCAAGTTTATCCATTGGGTGGTTGCTAAAAAAATGCACGTTTTCTATCAATGTATCAATAGTTACAAGCATGTTTGTATCAAGCATTGGGACGACAGCGCAATCATCTCCAATGCCTATTACATTATCTGGCTGCTCAAAAATAGTTTTTATTTTTTCTATAAACCCAAATTCGCCTAAATCTTTTATGGTATCCATTGTTCAAAAATATCGTTTTCTTTTGGATAAAAATATTTTAATTTTTTCTCCAGATATTGCTGTTTTACATAACTATTTTTATAATTATGTGGATATAAATAATCTTTAGAGTTCGTTTTTAAATGCTTTGGCACGTTTAGTAAAACACCATTTTTAATATCGGCTTGAGCTTTGCTTATAGCTACATACGATGAATTTGATTTTTTAGCTAAAGCTAAGTAGATTGTGCAAAAAGCAAGACTAATTCGAGCTTCTGGCATGCCTATATTTTGAACTATAAAAAGTGTACTAGCTGCTATATTTATAGCATCTTTTTGTGCAAGCCCTATGTCTTCGCATGATAGTATGCATAGTCTTCTTGCAATAAATTCTGGGTCTTCTCCGCTTTCTAGCATTCTTGCAAGGTAATAAATTGCTGCATCTGGGTCTGAGCCCCTAATGCTTTTAATGTATGCAGAAATAAAGTCGTAGTGTTCTTGTAAATTATCATACGATAAATCAATGGTAAATAAATTTTCTACATCTTTTTTTGTTATATGTTTGGAGTTTAGAGCAAGCAAAATATTCATTAATTTGCGTGCATCGTGATTTGCTTGTTTAACTATCAAAAAACGTGCATCTTTTTCAATAGTTATGCCTTTTTTTTCTAGTCTATCTAAAATGACAAATAAATCTGCTTCGCTTAAACCTTTAAACTCATAAACAAATAACCTTGAGCGCAAAGCCCTATTTAGCTTAAAAAAAGGGTTGTGAAATGATGTGCCAATTAATACAACATTATTTTCAATAAACGAAAGCAAGTAATCTTGCTGCTTTTGATCAAGCCTATGAATTTCATCTATAACCAAAAGAACACGCTCTTTAACATCAAGGCTTTTTTTTATATCCTTTAATGTGGCAATTGAAGCATTCAAATACACATACTTTAAATTTTTTTGTTTTGCAATAAGCTTTGCGTAAGTCGTCTTTCCGCTACCTGGCAGACCAAATAAAATCAGAGATGGCAAATATGATTGATTATAATAAAAATTGTAAAGTGGTTTACCTTTAGCAAATAAATGATTTTGGCCTACTAGCTCCTCAAAGCTTCCAATTTCAAAAGCCGACCTTACAAGCTTTTCTATTGCTTCATCTTCCATTTTTTAAATTTTATCAATTTTACCAAAAAAAATCAAATTTTTATTGAAAATTTCCTAAAACACTGTATAATTTCAATATGTTTTTGCCGACGCATGTTAGGTACAGTTTGAGATTTTTGATAGAGCTTAAAAAAAGAGATGGATTTGTAAGCTTAAAATCAATATCAGAAAGTACCAAAATTAGTGAAAACTATTTAAAGCAACTTGCTGCTAAATTAGAAAAACATGGTATAGTTAAAGGTAAAAAAGGGCCTCATGGTGGTTATAAGATTCTCAAAACAGACACATCGCTAAAAGAGCTCATAGATATATTTACAGAAGGTATTAAATTAGCGCCATGTACACAAGACAACTTTGTTTGCACACTCATAGAAAATTGCCCCTCAACTAAAATGTGGCAAGAAACCAACAAAGCAATAGAAAAGCTTTTTGAAAATATAAAATTGGAAAATTTTTAACTATTTAGTGTTTCAAATATAGCACACATATCAGCTTTTGAATAGTTTTGTAAACCTTTTTTATAAGTTTCGTTAACTATCGATAGAGCTGGACAAAAAGCTTTTTTGTCTTCAGCTAACTTTACAGCA
>JAVRLY010000062.1:0-7978 GCA_031960885.1 Desulfurella sp.
ATTATTGCACCAATAAGCCCTATAACAGTAAAACCAAAGCGAAGATTGTTTTGACTTATATAGGCAAGCATACTGGTCCAAAATAGAATTGTATACGGATTCAAGATTGTTAATAAATAACCTTTGGAATATGATTTTGCAGGGCTTGTAAAATAATTTTGCGTTTTAAGTTTTGAGCTATCAATGATACGTGATTTAAAAATTTTATACGCTAAATAGATTAAAAAAGACCCGCTCAAAAAACTTACCAAGCAAAATATTAAAGAATACTCTTTTATATGCGAAAAAATACCAAAAAAGATAAGAGTTAGATATGTAATATCTGCACACATTGCGCCAAGTCCAATTAAAAAGGCGTTTTTGTAAGATACTAGAGCTTCATTTATGATTAAAATATTTATAGGCCCAATTGGAACACTTGCACCTGCTCCAAGTATAAACCCACTGATGAGAGAACCTATCTCGCTCATATTTTATGTAAATTCTATGTGTTCTTGTTCGAGTTCCATTAATAAGTCTTTTAACAACATATTTAGTGAATTAGCTGTTGTCGCCGCAATTGCAGCCTGAGGTAAAAGCGAATCTTTTTCTAATTGTTTATATAAACTTACAAAATCAATAAGTTCTTTTTGGTTAAAATCATGCAAGATGATAGTTTTCATGATAAATTTTTCTCTAAGGCTTTTGAAATTAAATCTATGCCTTCATTTATTATATTTATGTTTTTTGATTCTATTGTAATCCTTACTACTGGTTCTGTACCAGAATATCTTACAACTAGTCTGCCTTCTTGGTTTAGCTTATTTTTAACTTGTTCAATGGCTTGTTTAATTTCATCGATTTCCTCGAAATCGATTTTTTTATTTACATGAACGTTTTTCGTTTTTTCAGGTATTTTTGTAAAATTTTTAATTAATTGAGACAGTTTGACACCGCGCTCTACCATAATGGACAAAACAGCCAATGCAGTAATAATGCCATCCCCTGTTGTATTAAAATCAGATAAAACGATATGGCCAGATGGCTCTCCACCTAAATTGTAATCTTTTTCTAACATTCTTTGTATAATATATTTATCTCCAACATCCACTCTTTCAAGCGTAATGCCATTTTGTAGGAGTGTGTATTCTAGACCAAAGTTACTCATAATCGTGCCAACAACAGTATTATTTTTTAATCGGCCTTTGTTTTTTAAGTCTGTAGCAAGTATAGATAGTATAGCATCACCATCAATCAGTTTACCATTTTCATCAACCATTATCACTCTATCTCCATCTCCATCAAACGCTATACCAACGTCAGCTCTAAATAGTGTGGTTTTTTCTATTATATTATTTGGATATGTAGAACCACATTTTTCATTGATATTTATACCATTTGGTTCATTGTTTGTGACAATTACTTCTGCTCCTAATTCTTCAAAAATCATTGGCGCTACTTTGTATGTTGCGCCATTTGCGCAATCGATAACTAACCTTATTCCATCAAGCTCCAAGTTATATGGAAAGACATTTTTTGCAAAAACGATGTATCTGCCCAATGTGTCTCTTATTCTAAACACTTTGCCAATATCTGCACCCAAGTACTTAATATTGTCTAGAGAATTGGATAGTGTATATGACTCAATTAATTCTTCTAATTCAACAGAAATTTTTATACCCTCATGTGAGAAAATTTTAATACCATTATCATCAAAAGGATTGTGCGAAGCAGAAATCACGACACCTGCATCAGCCCTCATGCTTTTGACTAAAAATGCTATAGCAGGCGTAGGCATTGGACCTACTAAGTATGAGTCTGCTCCCATAGACACTATGCCAGATGTTATGGCAGATTCTAACATGTACCCAGAAATTCTTGTGTCTTTGCCAATGATAATTTTCTTTTTTTTGTTTTTTTGAGAATCTAGGGCATACACTAGAGCTTTGCCAAGTTTATAGGCAAGATCTCCACTCAATGGAAAGACATTTGCTTTACCTCTTATGCCATCTGTACCAAAAATTTTCATAAATGCTCCTTACTCATAAAGAAGTTCTTTTATGAGCTTTTCATTTTTAGTCCATCCTTTTTTGACTTTAACCCATAAATCTAAATAAACCTTTGTGCCTAATAAACCTTCAATTTTATTTCTCGATATCGACCCAATTTTTTTCAGCATAGATCCGTTTTGGCCAATAACTATAGCTTTTTGAGAATCTTTTTCCGTATATATGACTGCTTTAATGTATGTGAGGCTTTCTGTGCGTTCTTTAAATTCGTCTATTATCACAGCAATATCATAGGGTAACTCATCTGATAGGTTTTCAATTAATGTTTCTCTAATTAGCTCAGCTACAATAAAACGCGTGCTATGAGTGGTAATTTCATCATCTGGGTAAAATTGTGGACCTTCTTGAAGCTCGTCTAATATGGCATTTAAAATTGTTTCTTTTGGATTATCTTTTGTTAGACTTGTAATAATCGTTTTTTTTGGGTTTGTAATCGAAAATTTGTCCTTGATATTTTCTATTTGTTCTTTGCTTAATTTGTCTGCTTTATTTATAAGCAAAATAACACTTTTTTTGAGCAGCAAATCAATATAGTTATTAATATAATCATTTTGCGGGCTGTCTGTAATAATTAAACATACATCTGCATCTTCAATAGTTGCTTTTATGCTTGATAGCATCTCTTGGTTTAGTTTTTTGGGGCTTTCATGTATACCTGGCGTATCTACAAAGATTATTTGATAATTTTCGCCGGTCAAAATACCCCTAATAGGTACTCGTGTAGTTTGTGGTTTGCTTGAAATAATCGATATTTTTTCGCCTATCATTAAGTTTAAAAACGTAGATTTGCCAACATTTGGTTTTCCTATAATTGCAACATATCCAGATTTAAACATTTTCCAAAATCTCCATCGTTTCTAATGCAGCATTCTTCTCAGCTTCTTTTTTGCTTTTTCCTATACCTACGCCGTAGTTTTTATTACCAATTACAACTGTGCTATAAAATGTTTTATTGTGTTGTGCACCTTCCTCTTTTATCAATACATACTCAGGAAGCATAGAAAATCTTTTTTGCGTTAGCTCTTGCAAAACCGTTTTGGGATCAAATAGCTTGTATTCGTTAAATTTTTCTATTTTATCTTTTAATAATGGTAAGATAAAATTTTTTGCGTTTTCTAAACCAGAATCCAGATAAATAGCGCCTATCAATGCTTCAAGCAAATCTTCCAATATTTTTTTATTTAAAGCGATTTGTTTTTGTTTTTCGTTTTTACCTAATTTGCAAAAATTGTACAGTTCAAGACTTTTTGCTATATCAGACAATGTGTCAGAGTTAACAGTTGCAGCTCTGATTTTTGACAATTGACCTTCCCTTAGGTTTTTAAAATGTGTAAATAAGTATTCACTAACAATCAACTCTAGTACCGCATCACCTAAAAATTCTAATAATTCGTTTGAGTATATAGGATTTTTTGTGTATGACCTATGCGTTAGTGCTTTGTCTAACAAAGCCTTGTTTTTAAATTTATAACCAATAATATCCTCTATTCCCATTTTTCTAAATCTTTTATATTTAAAGTTACATGTTGTTTATCTGTTGGTGGCCAGGGTGTATCAATACAATAGTGCGCTCCAATTGAATTTTTTCTCTCAAGTGCGCTGCGAGATATTAGTATTGCCATAACAAGTAAATTCCTATAATCAATATCAGTGTTTTGCGTATCTTTGATTGATAAAAAACTAGATAGGCTGCACTCAAATAAGTCTTTTACGCTAGATAGTTTTCTTACAATCCCTAAATCCTTGGAAATTCTTTCTTTCAGGCTTATTATTTTAGTTTGGTAGTTTTTAGGCGTTTCCTGTAATTTTTCTGTTTGATTATTTTTTTGTACAAAATGTTTATTTTGTATGTAAGAATAAGCAGAATGCGCAGCTTTTGTTCCATACACTAAGCCCTCTAGCATAGAATTGCTTGCTAAGCGATTGGCTCCATGAACTTCGTTGCATGCGCACTCACCGCAGGCAAATAGTCCATCAATATTGGTCTTACAATTAGTATCTGTTTTTACTCCGCCCATTGTGTAATGTGCTGCTGGGGCTACTGGTATGGGTTCTTTTGTTATATCTAAACCGTATTTTAAGCATTCGTTATATATCGTTGGAAATCTAGATTTTACAAAATCGCTTTTTAAGTGGGAAATATCTAAATATACATAGTCTTTTAAGCTATCTTGCATTTCAAAAAAGATACTGCGCGCTACCACATCTCTTGGCGCAAGCTCTAATTGTTTGCTGTATTTTTCCATAAAGCGTTCGCCTTTATCATTTATAAGTATAGCACCTTCACCGCGCATAGATTCAGATAGCAAAAAAGACGGTGCTTTTTTGTATTTTAGTCCTGTTGGGTGAAATTGCACAAATTCCATATCTTCTATTGTACAACCTGCTAAAAAAGCGCTTGCAATACCATCGCCTGTCGTTATTTGTGGGTTTGTTGTGTGATTGTATATAGCAGCATAACCGCCCGTTGCCAAAATAATAGCTTTTGCATAGACTAACTCAATAGAGTTTGCTTGCAAGTTTAAAAATCTTGCACCAACGACATTTTTGTTTTCAATAATGAAGTCTAATAAACGATGGTATTCATAGACTGCAATATTGCATTCCATTAACTTATTGATAAGCGTTTTTTCTATTTCTGCTCCTGTCGCATCGCCATTTGCATGCAGTATTCTATTGACACTGTGAGCGGCTTCTTTTGTGAAGTTTAACTCTCCATTTACATTTTTGTCAAACTGACAACCCCAATTGATTAATTCTTTTACCCTTTCTGGTCCTTCTTTTACTAAAATCTCAACGCTTTTTTTATTACACAAACCAGCACCAGCAACTAACGTGTCTTTTATATGCAAATCAAAGTTGTCGTTTTTTGACAGGCAAACGGCAATTCCGCCTTGAGCATAGTTTGTATTTGATTCTTTCATGTTGTCTTTTGTGTAGATAGCAATATTTGCACCCAAAGCATTTAATTCGATGGCGGCTCTTAAACCAGCTACCCCACTGCCTATTACAATACAATCTCTCACTTAATCACCTCTATTTTATCGTGTGAACTTGGTGGCACTATATCTGTTTTTCTGCCACAGCTACTTACAATGAAACTAAGCAGTATCAAGGCAATAACTAACTTTTTCATGCTAATGTTTTATTTAATTTAAATCATATTGTCAAGAAATTTTAATTATAGTATTTTTGAATATTTGCTGTATAATAAGTGCAAGAGGTATGTAATGTTTAATTTTAAGAAAGCATC
The DNA here is from genome assembly GCA_031960885.1 of Desulfurella sp. Lineage (GTDB taxonomy): Bacteria > Campylobacterota_A > Desulfurellia > Desulfurellales > Desulfurellaceae > Desulfurella. The sequence goes on from JAVRLY010000062.1 coordinate 5,302, forward strand.
AAAAATTTTTAATAGAAAAGATGTGTCTGTTGGTATAGCTTTAGGCGGAGGTGCTGTTTGGGCTTCCTCACATATAGGTGTTTTAGAAATTTTACAAGAAAATAAAGTAAAAATAAGTGCGATTTCTGGCACATCTGCTGGCAGTATTGTTGCAAGCTTATATGCTTTTGGGTTTAGTGTAGAGGATATAAAAAGAATAGCTTTAAATTTACGTCTATTAGATATATTTCACTGGAAAGCTACCAAAATGGGACTATCTACAACTAACAAAATTAAAAAACTCATAAAAACATACATAGGAAATGCAAAAGTAGAAGACGCTAAAATACCGCTGTATATACCTGCTACTGATATTCTAGAGGGTAAACCATATTTAATGGAGAATGTACCCGTATATGAAGCGGTAGCAGCAAGCTGTGCTATACCTGGCATTTATGTTCCTTTAACCGTTAATGATAAAATGTTTGTAGATGGTTCGTTGTTTGCTGATGTTCCTTGCAAAATACTAAAAATAAAGCATATTGATCTAGTCATTGGTGTAGAGCTTTCTGACAAAAAAAATTTAAGGAAAAAACCAACTAATCTGTTTGATGTAATTATGAAAAGTTTTCAATGTGTAATAAATGAAACACGCATGGAAAGAATGAAATATGCAGATTATATTATATCGCCAAATGTTGATGATATAGGGCGGTTTGATTTAGATAAAGTAAATGTTTTGATAGAAAGAGGCAGACAAGCTACAATTGAGCAAATATCTCTCATAACAAAACACCTTAATAATCAAATATAGTTTGATTTGTGTAAATTACAAATCAAAACCTTTTTCTGTATGTGTAGCTATATCTAAACCTTTTTGTTCTTCTTCTTCATCAACACGCAAGCCGTTAGTTAAAAATGAGGTAAGTTTGGCTACAACAAAAGTCATTGTGCCAGCATAAACGATGGTTATAAAAATTGCAAATAATTGTACAAAAATTTGCCTTATGTTACCATAAAATAAGCCATTAGCGCTGCCTATTTTAGAAGTAGCAAACAAACCCGTAGCAAAAAGCCCCCATATGCCATTTAATCCATGTACGCCAAACACATCCAACGAATCATCGTAAACAAATTTATGTTTTAAATATGTTACACCAAACCAACTGAGTATCCCCCCAATAGCACCTATTACAATGCTAGCACCTACATTCACAAAACCGCAAGCTGGCGTTATGGCTACAAGACCTGCTATTGCACCACTTGCTGCACCAAGCATTGTGGGATGTTTTTGGACATACCATTCAGCACTCATCCAACTTAAAGCACCAGCTGCTGCGGCAGTATTTGTTGACAAAAAGGCCCAAGCGGCTAATCCATTTGCACTAATTGCGCTGCCTGCATTAAACCCAAACCATCCAACCCACAAAAAGCCTGCTCCAATTACTGCTAATGCAATAGAAGAAGGCGATATGATTGCTTTTTTAAAATCTTTTCTTTTGCCAACCATAAGCGACAATACTAAAGCTGAGATTCCAGAGTTCGTTTCAACCACACTTCCACCAGCAAAATCTAAAACGCCTAATTTTTGTAAGAAACCACCACCCCATACCCAATGCGCGATTGGAACATATACAAAAATAAGCCACAATACGCACAGTATAAGCCACGAAGAAAATTTGATTCGCTCTATTACAGCGCCGCTAATAAGCGCTACCGTAACACCAGCAAATGCCAATTGAAAAGCGCAATACAAAAAAACGGGTATATGGTATATTGCAGAGTTTATTGAAATATTATTAAGCAAGATATATTTAAAAGTGCCTATAAAATCAGAGCCATTTGGTGCAAAAGCCAGACTATAGCCAAAAACAACCCACACAATGCTTGTTAGCGCAAAAGCCAAAAAAGACATACCGATAGTGTTTAAAATATTTTTAGAACGGACCATGCCACCGTAAAATAAGCCTAACCCCACAGGTGTCATTGATATTACAAGAACACTAGCTACAAGCATCCATGCAGTATCTGAAGTATTGATAGGAGATACTGTAGCAGCTTTAGAAACATTAGGCCAAAAGATAAAAAGCCCCAAAGCATAAAGTAACTTTCTATGTATGTTAAATTTCATTAACATAAACCTCCATTGTAAAAATTAACATAGCTGCTCATACATAGCAAATTATGTTCCAAAACTATTTAAATAAACTTTACTGGGGATTATTATAAAAATAGCAAATATAACATTAACATAATTGTAAATAAATTTACAATTATGTTAACACTTAAATATTCTCTACAGCAAGCCCCACTCTTACGCCACCAAAGTGTTTGCCTTCAATGAATACCGGCACGCCAATATCAGCTATTACTTCACCAGTGTCTCTTGGGTAAACTTGAATGATTAGACTGTCTTGATTGCGAGCAACAGCAAGCCCCACTGGGTCATTGAATATACGCATTGAGCGGTTGCCTACAAGGTCTTTTTCGTAGTTGCCCGTTAGGGGTTTATCATATATAGAGTTGTGGGCTGCTATATAGCCATTGTTGTCTGTTAGCAAAACAAACCTGAAGTTTGAATCCATGTTTAGGTATTTGTCTTCAATTGGCTGTATATACTGTTTAAAAAAGTCAGTGAAGCGTGTTTTATATTTTTGAGGGTTTGTGTTAGGAACAGGCACATAGTTTCTATCCCAAA
>JAVRLY010000063.1:0-7966 GCA_031960885.1 Desulfurella sp.
ATTTTGCAATAGCATAATTTAATAATTTGTAGCAATCACTGCATAAACTATCTTTATATACTTCAATACCATTTTCCAAATGGTTTTTTCTGCAGTATATCTCTAAAAATTTTTTTAAAACATCTTTATCATGTTCAATCTTTTTTCTTTTATCCACACCACCTATTTTATTAAAAAAATTTACAAATTAATTGACATATATCAAAAATTATCGCTAATAAAACGCTTAATTTTGTCTGCCTGTGTATCTCTTTTATAAAGGGGCGTTTTGTCTATTTTATAAGCAAGTAAATTTTCTTCAAATGCATTTTTTTCATTTACATAAAAAACTCCAAGCGGTAGCGGGTCATTTTCAAATGCTTTTTGCAAAGCAAGCATTTTGTCTTTTGGGTCATGGTTTTGCATTATGTATGTGTGCTCACTATACCATTGGTATGTGTTTATTTTGTTAAAACTCACGCACGGTTGAAATAACTCAACAATAGAAAAACCCTTATGTTTAATTGCTTGAACTATCAGGTCTGCTGTATGCTCTTTGTTTCCAACATAACCTCTTGCGACAAATGAGGCATTTAATGTTATTGCAAGAGCAATGGCATTGAGCGGTTCTTCAAATACGCCAAATGGTTGCGTTGTAGTATGCTGACCTATCATTGTTGTAGGTGAGCCCTGCCCTTTTGTTAAACCATAAATTTGATTGTTGTGAATTATAACTGTAATGTCTGAATTTCTTCTTATGCCGTGTAAAAAGTGATTGCCACCTTCTGAGTACATGTCTCCATCTCCGCCTTCCGCAATAACAACTAATTGTGGGTTAGAAACTTTTAATGCTGTGGCAATTGGTATTGCCCTTCCATGCAGTGTATGAAAACCATGCGTATTTATGTAATGAACTATTTTGGCAGCTTGGCCAATACCGCTTACTATTGCTATATCTGTTGGCTTTAAATCTAATTTTTTAAATGCTAAAGCTAGTGCTTCTCTTAAAGGAAAATTCCCACAACCTGGACACCAGGAAACATCAAAAGAATGGGGTCTTTTTGGCTCAAATTCATTAAGCGTACTCATTTTCCCTCCAATGAATCTTGTAATAGTTTTTTTAATTCTTCTACAAAAAATTCCCTTCCTGTGTATTTATTTATGAGCTTATTTGCCTTAATGCCATATTCTCTAAATATCAATTGAGCAAACTGGCTAGAAAAATTTTGTTCAACAAAAATTATGTTTTGGGCTTTAGATAAATATTCAAAACCTTTATCGTTTAGCGGATAAAGCTGAGAATAAACTAATAAGCCAGTATCGCTATTGTCTATTTGCTCATAAGCTTCTTTGGTAGTTTCATATAATGAGCCATAGCATACAATTAAATTTTTGTATTTTTCTGGTCCAATATAAATAGGTGCAATTGCTTCATCTTTTATTCCATTTAGCTTCTTCATTCGTTTTTCTAACATTAGTTTGGTTAAGTCTTCATCTTCTGTGATATCACCGTACTCATCATGCTCATTTCCATTTGCTACAATGATTCCATCTCCAAAGCCTGGTACGCCTCTTTCGGAAACACCGCTGCTTGTTAATTCGTATCTTTTGTAATCGTTGAATGTTTCTATAATATAGCTTTTTGGCTCGATAAACTTTAAGTGTGATGTATCTACATTATACATCATGCTCATAAAAAATTGGTCAGTTAGAATGTAAGAAACACACTGGTATTTATCTGCTATATCAAAAGCCTTTTGGACAATAAAAAATGAGTCCTCTAAATTTATCGGAGAAAAAATTGCTCGTGGAAAATCTCCGTGTGATGAATAAAGTACTAAATTAAGGTCGCTTTGAGATGTGCGCGTTGGAAGTCCCGTAGCTGGTGCTGGCCTTTGTGCTAAATGAATAACTAATGGCGTTTCGCTCATTGCTGCTAAACTAACACCTTCTTCCATTAACGCATAACCACCGCCTGATGTCGTGACAAAAGACCTAACGCCTCCAAACCACGCTCCAATTGCCGCATTGACTGCAGCAATCTCATCTTCAAATTGCTCTACAACAATATCAAACTTATCCATTTGATGCGCTAAAAAAATTGCGACATCTGTGGATGGAGACATTGGGTAAAATGATAAAAACTTTGCATTTGCGCTAAGTGCTCCAAATGCAACTGCTTGTGAACCGCTTAGCAATGCGTAATTTCCTTTTTTAATTTTTTCAACCTCAAGCGTGATATTTTTATATGCGTTTTCTTTAAATAGTTTGTAGCCTTCGTTGCATGCGATTATGTTTTTTTGGGCTATTTCTGGGTTTTTAAAATGCTCTGTTATGGCTTTGTGTGCAATATCTGTGTTTATTTGAAACATAGCCGATATAAAACCAAAAGCTACAGTATTGGCAAAAACAACATTTCCTAAATCTTTAGATACTTTTAAAAAGCTAATGGGATAAAATTGCGATTTATACTCATCTGTAGCAAAATCTTCTTCGCCAAATATAGCAGTATTTTTAAATATGCGATTTTTCGAATGGTTAATAGCTTGTTTTGTGAACAAAAACAAAAAATCAGCAAATTGCTTGTAGCCTTTGTTTTCTTTTGAAGAAACCCTAATTGTGGTAGAGTTAATACCGCCTCTTACACGTGACATGTATTCTTTGTCAGAAAAAACAAAAAAACCGTCTTCTTTAAAAGCTTTTGATACTAATGTTTCAACGGTTTCTACGCCTTGTCCTGCAGCAGCAGTTAGCACAATAGTATAATCCATGTTTTACTCCTTTAATTAATCATTAATATGGCTAAACTCAGCTGATTCTACCCACTCTTGTGATTTTCTTATAAACTCCATCAAGTTTTCCAATATGATTCTATGTTTATCCTCTTCTTTTGAAAGCATTTCTAATATTTCTTTTTCTTCTGGGCTGTTTGATGAAAGCGCCTGTTGTTTATAAAAATCTCTCGATTGAATCTCGATTTCGATAGCGCTATTGTACGTATCTAGCAAACTTTGATTGTCTGAAAATACAGTGTTTTGGTTTTTAAGTTTTTGAAATAGCGTAGGCACATTGTTAAATGTCGATGTAGGCAAATATGCGAAAACACCCTCTTTGATTTTTTCAATAATTTTGTAATGCCTTGACTCATCTTCTGCAAGCATCAAAAAAATAGAACGAATTTCATCTTTTTTTGCTTTTAGAGCTAGCTCATTGTAAAAATTTTTGCCTTCTTCTTCAAAGGCTAAAGCATAATCAATGGCATTCATAATTCACCTCTTTAAAAATTCTATAATTTCATTGATATCTGGTAATTCTTTTATGGGGTACACTTTTGTAAAGATCACGCTAAAATCTTCATCAAGCAAAATATTAACCCTACCAGAAAAACCGTACTTTTCTATAAATACATCCAATTTTTTTGCCACCTCTCCATGAGGCCAAAAGTCGCACAAAAGCGGAGTTTTATTAATATTTAAACTTAATGCCCATGCTTTTTTGGATGGGACTGTGTCAATGCTTAAACCTAAGCATACAGTATTGAGTTTCTTGAAAGTTTCATAATTTTCTTCTAAAGATTGCATTTGTTTGGCGCAAACATCTGTCCACGCAAGCGGATGAAAAGATAAAAGTACTTTTTTGCCTTTGTATGACTCAAGGCTTACATCATTTAAGTTTTGATCTTTAAGTGTAAAGTTTGAAACTTTTGAACCAATTGCTAGTGCCATAAAAACCTCCTCCATTTCATTTGTTTTTTATTTTTTTGATATTTTCTTCAATTTCGGCTAAAATTTTTCTCAACGAAGCTTCGTGGCCTTTTTCTTGTTCTGCTAGCGATAAAAATAGCTGTATGGACTCTTGTGTTTTAAATTTTTTTGATGCATTTAGATAGAAATCCCTAGCGCTTATTTCTTTTGGTATGGCAATTAACAATATTTCTTTCATTTCTTCCAGCTCTTCAAGCGTATAATCCATATTCGCCTCCTCCTACTAAAAATTTATGATGGCCAAGTAATTTTTCCGCCTTCGTATGCAATAAACAATACAACTGGCAAATTAGCAAATATAAGCAAGTTATACAAAAGATACAAAAAGTTGTGATTAGCTAACATATCTGGATGCGTAATTCTGATAAAAATAGTCAACACTCCAATAAAAAAAAGCAAGATGGAAAACCTAATTTTGTTTTTAAAGATTTTTGTGGTTTTTTTATCGTAGTTGATCCACCAGCTTAACAAACCAGCCAAAATTGCGGGTATAGACATAAGCGTTGCCACAGAAAAAGCGTAGATTGCACTATCATCAAAGCTTTTAAGCGATGTTAGCAAAAAGAGTGCTTCCATTAGTGCAGCAAAAAAGAATAGGCCTAATGGGTAATGTATAAGTACAGGATGCGGATGGAATTTTTGATAAAAATTAATGAGTTTTTCCTTTTTTGTTGATTTAGATTCTTCTACATCCAATGTGCCTACCACCTCAAAAGATTTCAAAACCTCGTCTGTATGTGGAGCTAAAGCCAAAAAGTCTGTCAAATCTTCTCCAGCTTTGTGTCTTGCCATGTGAAGGCCATTTTTCCATCTTTTGCTATCTGTTACATCGTAAATTTTGCCTTTATAGGCGATATAGGCTTTTTGGCCATTTTGACCATTATATTGTGCAAGTTCATCTAATTTCATCAACCCTCCTTTTTAGCATTTTTCTTTATTTAGCTAATCTTCTTAAAACAAAACTTAAGATGCCATCATTTTTATAATACTCAACTTCCATTTGCGTATCTAATCTTGCTATAACGTCAAATTCTATCTTTTGATTGTTTAGTTTTATTGCTGAAATATTTAAGATTTTGTTAGGGTAAATATTTTCAATACCTTTTATAAAAAACCTTTCGCTACCGTCGATATTTAGCGTTTTATAGTCGTCTTTGTCTTGAAATTGCAATGGCAATATACCCATATCAATAAGGTTGCTGCGATGTATCCTTTCGTACGATTTTGCTATAATAGCTTTTATGCCAAGCAATTTAGGTCCTTTTGCAGCCCAATCGCGAGAAGAACCACTTCCATACTCTTTACCTGCTATTACAATTAAAGGCATATCTTCTTTTTGGTATTGCATTGCTGCATCGTATATAAATTCTATGTCTTTTTGATCAAATTTTAGCGTATAGGAGCCTTCTTTTGGCGATACGAGCAAGTTTTTCAATCTTACATTGCCAAAAGTGCCTCGGACCATAACTTCATGATTGCCTCTTCTTGAGCCGTATGTATTAAAATCTTTTTCTTCAACCCCATTGGACATTAAATATTTGCCAGCTGGGTAATCTTCTGGAATTTTGCCTGCGGGTGAGATATGGTCTGTTGTGATAGAATCCCCAAGCATGACAAGTACTCTAGCTTGTTCAATATTTTGTTTTTCTTTAAAATTTATATTGAAGTCGTTAAAGTATGGAGCTTTTTTGATATACGTTGAATTTGTTTGCCATTGGTACAAATCGCCAAGATTTACGGGAAGCCTATCCCAAATCTTATCATTAAAAACTGTTTTGTATTTGTCACTAAACATTGTTTTGTCTATATACCTGTGTATGTAATCATTGATCTCATCACTACTTGGCCACAAATCTTTTAGAAATACTTTATTGCCATTAACATCAATGTCTAACGGCTCGCTCATCATATCAATATCAACCCTTCCAGCAATGGCAAAAGCTACAACAAGCATTGGGGAAGCAAGGTAATTTGCTCTTACACTATTGTGTATGCGGGCCTCAAAATTTCTATTTCCAGATAAAACACTTGCAACAATTAAATTTTCTTTTTTTACAACATCTTCTATTACCGGATGCAATGGTCCTGAATTTCCTATGCAAGTTGTGCATCCATGAGCTACAATATGAAACCTAAGAGCCTCTAAGTATGGTAATAGGTTTGATTTTTCCAAGTAATCATCTACAACTTTAGAGCCTGGAGCTAGCGATGTTTTGATATAAGGTTTAACATTTAAGCCTAATTCAACTGCTTTTTTAGCCAAAAGACCTGCTCCTATCACAACAAAAGGATTAGATGTATTGGTGCATGATGTTATAGCTGCAATGGCTATGCTTCCGTCTGATAATAAGTATAGTTCGTTTTCAAACTCAATTTTTACGAATTTTTTACCATTGTAGATTTTCGTTTGGCCAATTTTCAAATCACGCAGTAGTTCTTCTTCTAAAGCTATATTGTTTTTTTCGTTTTCTTGATTTTCTAGATTTTGATTTAAGGATTTATAAAAATGAGATTTCAGATCTTTTAGTACAATCTTGTCTTGAGGTCTAGAAGGACCTGCAACGGAAGGTTCTACGTTTGAGAGGTCAAAATCTATAGTTTTAGAGTAAATTGGCTCAAAAGAATTATCATAAAATAAACCCTGTTGTTTTGAGTATGATTCTACCAAATCAATGAGATGTTCCCTATTGGTTAATTCAAGATAATCGAGCGTTTTGTTATCAATAGGGAAAAATCCTACAGTAGAGCCGTATTCTGGGGACATGTTAGATATAGTTGCCCTATCTGGCACGCTTAATTCGTTCAATGCTGGGCCAAAAAATTCTACAAACTTATCCACAACATTTTGTTTCCTAAGCTCATGCGTTATACTTAAAGCTAAATCTGTTGGTGTAGTGCCTTCTTTTAATTTGCCTTTTAACCTTACGCCAACAACTTCTGGTATCTTCATGTAATATGGTTCTGACAAAATCACAGCTTCTGCTTCTATGCCTCCAACACCAAAACCCAAGATGCCTAAGGCGTTTATCATTGTTGTATGTGAGTCTGTTCCAATTAGTGTATCAAAAAATGCCAATTCTGAATCTTCGACTTTTTTTGTTTTTACAACTTTGCCTAAATATTCAAGATTCACCTGGTGTACAATACCAGCATTTGGTGGAAATACCCTGAAATTTTTAAATGACTTGCTTGCCCATTTTAACAATTTGTATCGCTCAATATTCCTTTGATATTCCCTGCCAAGATTGTACTCAATAGCTTTAATTGTCCCGTATTTATCAACTTGGACTGAGTGGTCTATGATTAAATCTACTTCTACGGATACATCAACTTTTTTGGGATCTTTGCCAAGGGTATACATTGCATCTTTCATGCTTGCAATATCAACTATAGCAGGTACGCCTGTGAAATCCTGCATAATTACCCTTTCTGGGAAAAATGCTATTGCGTTTGATTTATTGCTTTGGTTGTGGTTAATAAAGTTTAAAATATCATCTTTTCTCACATAAAGGCCATCTTCATGCCTTAACATATTCTCCAGCAAAATTTTTAATGAAAACGGCATATAATTTATTTCTTCATTGATTTGTTCTAAAGCTTTTAGATTAAATATATAATAGTGCTGATTTTTAACTTTCAATGTAGTTTTTGCATTAAAACTATTCATTTTTGCCTCCACTGCTTATTTTACAAACAATACCTGTTTAAACATGAAAATTCCTCAAAAGACTTTCTGGGTGGTCTTTGAATTTCATCTATCCTTTGTTTTTCGCTTAAAGAAGGATCTATTTCTTCTTTATGTTTACCAAAAATTATCAATGATATAATTTGCAAATCATCTGGACTATTGATTACTGTTTTGACAACATTTGGATCATATCCGGCAATAGGATGTGCAACATAACCAAGCTCATGGGCTCTAAGTATCAGAAATGCTACACTCATGCCTGTATCAAATAAAAAATATTCTCTATCACCCAAGATACAATCATCGCTTTTCTTCGATAATACGGCTATTATCATTGATGCATTGTATGCCCATTCATTGCCTTTTGATAGGGCTTTTTTGAGTTGTTCTAAGGCGTTTTCTTCATAAACAAATACAAATTTTTCTGGTTGTTTGTTAAAGCATGAAGGAGCTAATATTGCTGCTTTAGCAAGATCTTTTATTATATCTTCTGTAATCTTTGTTTTTGACAAAGATCTCAAGCTACGCCTTTTTT
>JAVRLY010000064.1:0-7414 GCA_031960885.1 Desulfurella sp.
AAAAGATGGCCATATAATCTCACCTTTAGAATTTATACCTTTCCTTGAAGAAACAGGTTTAATCTTAAATGTAGAAGATTGGTTAAAAAATGATGTGATGGAAAAAATTGCAAGGCGTAAAGTCAAAATTCCTATATCGATAAATATTTCACCCATTAGTTTTAAACAGAGACATTTTGTAGATACGCTTATCTCAACGATCAAATCTTACAACATTGACCCAAGTTTAATAGTGCTTGAGGTGTTGGAGCGAACGTTTATAGAGAATATTGAAAACTTTAAGAAGATTTTGTATTCAATAAAATCTCAAAACATTAAAGTGGCTTTAGATGATTTTGGCACAGGATACTCTTCTTTGTCTTATTTGAGTGAGTTGCCATTTGATTATATAAAGATAGATATGTCATTTATTCAAAAAATCTTGTTTGATTCAAAGGCTAGATCTATAGTGGAAACAATTATAAGTTTATCTCATAAGCTCAATATTAAAACAATTGCAGAAGGTGTAGAAGAACAATCTCAACTTGATTTGCTTAAACATTTGGAGTGTGATGCGGCTCAAGGGTATTTATTTTCAAAACCATTGCCAGAAGGGGAATTTGAGTTTTTGTTAAAGGAGTATATATGAAAGCTAATAATTTAGAGCCAAAGCTAACATTGAAAATTAAACGTTGGTGTGAGAATTATCCGGCTGAACGCCCACCGAGATTTTTAAGAGCTTTTATGCTTTATATTTTAATTCACGGCCCATTGCATGGTTTTAAAATTATAGAACATCTACAAGATATGGGCATCAAGTATGAAGATGTGGGTGACTTTGGGTATATTTACAAAACACTTAATGCTATGGAAAAAGACCATTTAATTATTTCTTCGTGCGATATTAAAGACAAAGGCAGGGGCAATTATAAAAAAATATATACGATTACAGATAAAGGCAAATCAGAGTTAAAACTATGGGTAGCATCATTGACAAATCTCAAAGAAAGCTTAGAAAACTTTTTACAGGCTTGCAAAGAAATAAATATGGAGAAATTATGAAAAAATTGCAATTTTTGTTTTTTAGCGGTTGTCCAAATTCTGAGCCCACATTTAATAACTTGAAAGAGGCAATAAAAGAGCTTAATATTGATATCAAAGTAGACAAAATTGATGTGGATACATTTGAAAAAGCGCGCGAACTGAATTTTTTAGGTTCGCCTTCAATATATATAGATGGCATTGATATATATACTATGCAAAAACCCAGTGAAGTTAATTATGCATGCAGGCATTTTGATATAGACAATAAAAAAACGGGTGTAATATCAAAAGAATTCATTAAAGATAGGTTAAAAAACTTTATTTAATAAAAGGTTTGCTTCACGAAAATTTGTCATTAAAACGATTTTTTCTTGACATTTATTGTTTGATTATATAAAATTTTACATAACGACTCAATAAGGAGGCATTTATGAAAAAGTTATTAGTGATGCTGGCGTTTGTTTTATTTACTCAAGTTTCTTATGCGTCTGAGATTAAAATTGTTATAGCCCCAGACCTTGACCAAGTAATAAAGCCAGTTAATGCAGAATTTGAGAAAATAAACAAAGGTGTAAAAGTAACGGTTATACCTCTTGTGTCTGGTGCAGCCTACCAACAAATCACAAATGGCTATCCAGTAGATATTTTTATGTCAGCTGACGAAAAATACCCAAAAACATTATTGGAAAAAGGGTTTGCTGTAAAAAACAGCTACTATGTATATGCAATTGGAAAACTTGTATTGTGGACAAATAGCGATGTTAAATTTAATGATAATTGTATAAAAAGTTGCCTTGAAAATAACATAAAGCATATTGCAATAGCAAACCCTAAATTAGCACCATATGGTAGAGCAGCTATTGAGGCTTTAAAGTCAGAAAATATTTATGATAAAGTAGATAAAAAAATAGTTATTGGAAACGATGTATCTCAAGCGCAACAATTAGCTCAGACTCAAAATGCTCAGGTAGGTATTCTACCGCTATCATTGGTAATTAAATCAAATGGACATTACTGTTTTATAGATTCATCGCTATACCACCCAATCACACAAGCAATGGTTATTCTTAAATCTTCGAAAGAACAAGATTTAGCATGGAAGTATTTGAACTTCATAAAATCTAATCAAGCAAAAAAGATATTTAGTGAGTTTGGATTTGGTACGCCTTAGAATTTTTGCCGTCTTTTTCTGTTTGGTAATTTTTTACAATATAAGCTTTGCTCAACATTTAACTGTTGTGTACACTCCTAGCATGCAAAAAACAATAGTTGAGATTAACGCTAATTTTTTAAAAGAAAACCCAAACATTAAAATCACGGCTATTCCTATAATCGCAGGGGCAGCGTTTGAGCAAATTAAGAATGGCTACCCCGCTGATGTATTTATTTCAGCTGACACAATGTACCCTATAAAACTCATTGAACTAAACTTAGCTTACAGGGATTCTTATTATGTTTATGCACAAGGCTTGCTTGTATTGTATTCAAAATTTAATTTAAGCAAAAACTGTCTTGAAAACATCAACAATGCTTCATATATAGCTATTATTAACCCTCAATTAGGCCCTTATGGCAAAGCTACTTTAGAAGCTTTAAAAAATGCCAATGTATTGCATATAGCTAAACCTAAATTTGTTCAAGCAAAAGATGCATTACAAGTATTACAATTTGCTCAGAGCAAGAATGCTCAAGTGGCATTTGTGCCGTATTCGCTTGTAATTAACCAAACAGGCCATTATTGTTTCGTTGATAAATCCCTGTATGCGCCCATAAAGCAAGCTATGGTAATTTTGCGCAATACGCAAAATTATGATTATGCAAATAAATATGTGAACTTTTATAAAACAAACTTAGCTAAGCAGATTTTAAAAAAATATGGATTTGGAGTGTCGCAATGATAAGATTTTTTAATAGCGAAATTGAACGCTTAATTAACGATGATATACCATATAGTGATTTGACAACGGATATTTTAGGTATAAGTGGCAAGTGTGCGGTAGAGTTTGTTGCAAGGCAAGATTTAGTTGTGTGTGCCACAGAAGAAGCCAAGCAAGTGTTTGAATTTTTTGATATTGACGTTAAACATATTGTGCCTTCTGGCAGTGTGTCTAAAACATTTGATGTATTGCTTTCAGCTTATGGAGACTTTAAAAACATACAGTCATGTTATAGAATTTGTTCAAGTTTAATGGAACACGCTTGTGGTTTGGCTACAAAAACGAAGAATTTTGTTGATTTAGCAAGAAGGGAAAACCCACATATTAGGGTTGCTACAACGCGCAAAACATTTCCATTTGCAAAGAAGATAACCATTAAAGCTATTTTAAGCGGTGGTGCAAGCGTTCATAGGTTGGGTTTATCAGAAACGATACTAATTTTTAAAGAACACATAATGTTTTTGGGCGGCTTTGAAGCATTATTGAGCAAAATTGACGAAATTAAACGTGCGGCTTACGATAAGGTTGTATGTGTTGAGACAGATAATTTAGACCAAGCAGTCAAACTTGCAAAATCTGGTATTGAATTTTTGCAACTGGATAAATTTGATATCGAAAAAACAAAGGAAGCTGTTGCAGTGCTAAAAGCAATTAATAACTCTATAAAAATAGCTGTAGCAGGCGGCATTAACGATAAAAATGTTTGCCAATATGCAAAAGTTGGTGTTGACTCCATTGTAACTTCATGGCTATACTTTGCAAAACCAGCTGATATTGGAGTAAAATTTACAAAAGTTGATTGATTTTTTTACTTTATGCTTGACATATTTTTATTTTTGTATAAAAATAAAACGACAATAAATCAGAAAAAAAGGAGGTTTTGAGTGCATTCATTAGTTTTTATCAAACAAGTGCCAGATGCAGCTCAAGTTAGGGTTGATTATGAGACGGGTACCCTAATAAGAGAAGGTGTTCCAGCTATAATAAACCCTTTCGACACGCATGCTATTGAAGCAGCAGTCCAAATAAAGGACAAGTTTGGTGGTAGTGTATCCGTTTTGTGTATGGGCCCTCCTATGGCAGATGAGGCTTTAAAAAAGGCTCTTTCAATGGGCGCAGACAATGTGTTTTTGTTGACTGATAGAGTTTTTGCAGGATCAGACACGTTGGCTACAAGTTATGCTTTGTGGGCTGGTGCGCAAAAGGTTATACAAGAAGTTGGTCCAGTTGATATATTTTGGGCAGGAAAACAGGCGATTGATGGCGATACGGCACAAACTGGCCCAGGTATAGCAACAAGATTTGATGTCCCTTTGGTTACATATGCGGTTGAGATTAAAGAAGTTGATCCATCTACAAAAAAAATGAAAATTGTAAGACTATTAGAAGGCGGTACGGAAACTGTTGAGGTTCCGATGCCATGTATGATTACAACAGAAGAAACACTAAATCACATTAGGTTTGCTCCCCTTCCATACCTTATAAAAGCTGCTAAAACACCGGTTGTAGTACTGAACTCAACAAACACAACAATAGATGCCTCACAATGTGGTTTAAAAAATTCTCCCACGAAAGTTAAAAAAGCATTTACTCCTCCAAAAAGAGAGCGTGGAGAAATGATTGAAGGTAACTTAGATGATATTATTAATACTGTTTATTCCAAAATAGAGCCAATGCTTAAGCAGTTGGGAAAGGTTTAAGAGGTGGATAAATGATAAAGCAAGATATTACACAATATAAAAATGTGTGGGTTTTTATTGAACACAATGAAGGTAAAATTGAGAGAGTGTCTCTTGAACTACTTAGCAAAGGTGCAGAGCTTGCAAAAGATCTTAATTGTGAAGTATGTGCATTTACTGTTGGTGACAAGGTTGAACATTTTGCCAAAGAAGTTGGTGAATATGGAGCCAAAAAATTTTATATAATTGAAAACCCTGTATTAAAAGAGTACAGGACTGAACCATGGAGAGATGCAATAGTTTATTTAATTGATAAATATAAGCCAGAAGTAGCTTTGATAGGAGCTACTACGCTTGGTAGAGATTTAGCTGGAACTGTTGCAACAAAGCTTTCTGCGGGCCTAACAGCAGATACTACAGCCCTAGATATTGATCCATCAAATAAAAACCTTTTGATGACGCGCCCTACTTTTGGTGGCAATTTAATGGCTACAATCTTTTGCCCAGACAACAGGCCTCAGATGTCAACAGTTAGACCAGGCGTATTCAAAGCTGTAAAAAATCCCGCTACTGCTGAAATTATAAAAGATACTTTTGATCTTACAGAAGATAAAATAGTCAAGAAAATTATTGAAAAAGTTCAAACGGGTGAAGAAAAAGTAAATTTGAGTTTTTATGAAGTTATAGTATCCGGCGGCAAAGGCATGGGCAAAAAAGAAAATCTAAAACTTTTAGAAGATTTAGCAAATGTATTAGGTGGCACATGGGCAGTTTCACGCAAAGTGGTACAAGCTGGATGGGCACCTCAGTCAAGGCAGGTTGGTCAAACAGGCCAAACTGTTCACCCAAAAATATACATTGCAGCAGGCATTTCTGGTGCTGTGCAACATGTAGCTGGTATGAAATCCTCTGATATTATAATTGCAATAAACACAGATCCCCAAGCGCCAATATTTGAAGTAGCTACCTATGGTATTGTTGGCGATTGTTTGCAGGTATTGCCGAAAATGACAGAAATGTTTAAACAAAAGTTGGTAAAATAGGGAGTAGAGATATGAGAAAAAAGGATTTTGATGTTATTATAGTAGGTGCTGGGCCTGCAGGATTAGCAGCAGGATATGTTTTGGCTAAAGCAAAAGTCAATGTTGCAATTATTGAGCGCGGTACTTTTCCTGGTTCTAAAAACGTAATGGGTGGTATTTTTTATAGAAAAGCTTTAGATGATCTAATACCAGAGTTTTATAAAGAAGCTCCTTTGGAAAGGCATATAATTGAACAGAAAATGTGGTTTTTATCTGAGGACTCAGTATTTTCTACGGGTATAAAAAGTTATAAATTCAACAAAGAACCATATAATTGCTTTAGTGTTTTTAGGGCAAAATTTGATAAGTGGTTTGCACAAAAAGTTCAAGAAGCTGGTGCATTAATAATAAACGAAACTGTTGTAAAAGATCCTATTATTGAAAATGGTAAAGTAGTTGGCATTAGAACAGATAGACCAGATGGTGATCTGTATTGTGATTGTGTGATAGCAGCAGATGGAGTAAATTCATTTTTGGCAAAGACTTTAGGTTTGAGAGAAAAAATTACACCCAATAAAGTAGCAGTGGCTGTAAAAGAAATTATTGGTTTGCCAGAGAGTGTAATCAATGATAGGTTTGGCGTATCTAGTGACTCAGAAGGTGTTACAATTGAAATTACCGGTCCATATTTCGAAGGCATGGAATCAATGGGCTTTATTTATACGAATAAAAATTCTGTATCTATAGGAATAGGTACTATAATTGAAGACTTAATTGAACATAAAGTTAACCCAAATGATTTGCTTGAAAAATTTAAAACTCATCCAGCAATTGCTCCACTTATAGCAAACGGTGAGACAAAAGAATACTTAGCTCACATGATACCAGAAGGTGGTTACTACGCTGTGCCAAAATTATTTTCGGATGGGTTTATGGTAGTAGGTGATGCTGCAATGCTTGTCAATAGTGTACACAGGGAGGGTTCAAATCTTGCAATTGAATCTGGAAAATTGGCAGCAAAGACTTATTTAGAGGCAAAAGAAAAAAATGATTTTTCTGCTAAGTCATTAAGTGCTTATCAAGTAAAAATGGAAAACTCATTTGTTCTTAAAGATCTTAAAATGTATAGGAATTTACCGCATTTGCTGGAGGAAAAGAGATATTTGTTAACTAAATATCCTCAGCTTATAATAGACTCTATGTATAGCATATACAATGTGGATGGTGTTTCAAAACCTGACAAGATTAAGAATATTAAAGAAAAAGTAAAGAAAGAGTTTGGCTACTGGAATTTGGCAAAAGATATGTTTACATTGTGGAGGAAATTAGGATGAGAATAGAAGATAAATTATATTTAGTAGGTTATAACGTAGACGAAGAAGGCTCTCATCTTGGTGTAAGCGATACAGAGGCATGCAAAAAATGCAATGGTAGGCCTTGCACTTATGTCTGTCCAGCTAGCGTTTATTCCTATGATGAAGAAGAGCAGAAATTGTCTATAAACTACGATGCGTGCGTGGAATGCGGGACTTGTAGAATTGCATGTGATTACATCACATGGAGATATCCAAGAGGCGGATTTGGCGTTGCATATAAATTTGGATAGAGTCATATTGACAAACAATTTAATAAGCGTAAATTGTTAATTAGAATTTTATGTAAGGAGGTTTTATATGTCTTTTTTGAAAGAGAAGTTGGCTGAAAAGATTGCTCAGCACAGACCACGTACTGCAAGACTCAACAAAGAGTTTGG
>JAVRLY010000065.1:0-7045 GCA_031960885.1 Desulfurella sp.
CATCAATATTCCAAGTACATTCAAGTCCAATGACTACTTTTTGTAAATTAAGTGCAGCTGAGATTTCATTTAGTGTTCCATAACTGCCTTCTATGGCGATTAAACAATCTGCGCTTTGAACAATACAAAAATTTCGTGCATAACCCATACCCGATGCTATAGGTATTTTTATGTATGGATTTGCACTGCGTTTGTCTTTGTCTGGCAAAATGCCTACTGTTAAGCCACCATGATCAAAAGCACCTTTACTTGCAGCTTCCATTACGCCTTCTAAACCGCCGCATATTAGAACAAAATTATTTAAAGCTATGAGTTTGCCTGTCTCATAAGCCAAATCTTTTGCTTTTTGACTAGCTTTTTGAGAGCCTATTACGCCTATTAGGTGCATATAATTCCTCCAATTTCGCTTTTAGATATTTTCCAGTAAGAGATAGTGGGTTTTTGGCTATTTCTTGAGGAGATCCTACGGCGACTATTTTGCCACCTTTATCGCCTCCGCCTATGCCCATATCAATCATGTAATCGGCACTTTTTAATATATCTAAATCATGCTCAATGATAATTACACTGTGGCCATTGTCAATAAGTTTATTGATTACTTGAAGCAATTTTTTAATGTCATCTGGGTGCAAACCCCTTGATGGCTCATCAAATAAATAAAGTGTTTTTTTTGTTTGGGGAACAATAAGCTCTTTTGCAAGCTTAAGGCGCTGTGCTTCACCGCCAGAAAGTGTTGTGGCGTTTTGGCCTAATTTTATGTAGCCAAGCCCAATATCTTTTAATACGCTTAGTTTATTTTTTATTTTTGGCACATTTCCAAAAAATTCGTAAGCTTCATCTACACTCATATCAAGTACATCGGCTATATTTTTATCTTTGTAGTAAACGGACAATGTAGGTTCATTGTAGCGTTTTCCATTACAGGCTTCGCAACATACATACACATCGGGCAGAAATTGCATTTCAACTTTTATATAACCTTCGCCTTTGCACTTTTCGCACCTACCACCAGCTACATTAAAACTAAACCGCGAAGGCGTAAATCCCAAAATCTTCGATTGAGTGGTGCTTGCAAATAACTCTCTAATATCAGTAAAAACAGATGTGTATGTTGCTGGGTTTGATCTGGGCGTTTTGCCAATAGGCGTTTGATTAATAGCAATAGTTCGTTCAATTAAAGAGAAGTTTTCAATATCACCGCAAATGTTGCTATCAAAGATTTTTTCTTCTATAGATATTTCTTCTTCGTCTTGGGTGTAGTTTTTCTTTGAATCAGAAGCTTTTGCACTAAACGACAGTTTTTCTTTGAGTTTATTGTATAAAAAATCAAAAATTAAACTCGATTTACCGCTGCCAGACACACCGCTTACGCACACCAAACACTCAAGGGGGATGTCAATATTTAAGTTTTTTATGTTATGTACACGCACATTCTTTAGGCTTATGAAATTTTTAGGTTTTCTTTTTTTTGGAATTTCGATATTTAGTGCGCCTGATAGGTATTTCCCAGTTAGTGAGTTTTCGCTATTTAGTATTTGTTGCAAAGAGCCTTGCGCGCATACATTGCCACCAAACCTACCGCTTTGCGGACCCATATCTATAATATAATCGCTGTTTTTTATAAGAAACTCATTGTGTTCAACCATTAGAATAGTGTTTCCAAGATCTCTTAGCTCTTTTAAGATGTTTATCAGTTTTTCCGTTTCAGATGGGTGTAAACCAATAGAAGGCTCATCAAGACAGTATGTAACACCACTTAGTGATGTGCCAATTTGTGTTGCAAGTTTGACTCTTTGGATTTCACCGCCCGATAAAGTAGATGTGCTTCTTGAAAGTGATAGATAATCTAAATTTAGGTCGATAAGAAACTTCAATCTTTTTATTATCTCATTTAATGGGTTTTTTACTATCTGTTTTTGTGTGGGTGATAACTGATTTTCGAGGCTTTGGAAGAAATTTAGCGCTTCCCAAATGCGTAAGTGAGTTACTTCTATGATATTTAGACCATTAATTTTTGCAGATAAGCTTTCTTTGTTTAACCTCAAACCTTTGCAGTCTGGACATACAACTGTCTCTTTAAGATGTGCGTTTTGGCTTGCAAAAATCATATCATTATCAAAAAAGCGTGTAATTAGAGCAATTACACCTTCAAAGTCGCCACTACCAAACATTAAGTAGTCTTTTTGCTGATTTGTAAATTGTTGAAATGGTAAATAAACGTCTATACCAAATTGTTTGCACTTTTGAATGATATATT
Source organism: Desulfurella sp. (assembly GCA_031960885.1). Classification (GTDB taxonomy): domain Bacteria; phylum Campylobacterota_A; class Desulfurellia; order Desulfurellales; family Desulfurellaceae; genus Desulfurella. The sequence continues at coordinate 2,258 of JAVRLY010000065.1, forward strand.
CTCTTGCTTGAGCGTATCTAGGCCTTGAAAATGGTTTTATGGCACCTTCTCTAATGGATAAATTTTCATCAATTAATGATTGGGTTTTTAATTTACTCACAAAACCAAGTCCATGGCAGGTAGGGCATGCCCCAAGTGGAGAGTTGAAAGAAAAGCTTTGAGCGTTTTTTGGAGAGTAGTTTATATTACATACAGGACAGCTAAATTCCGTAGAATAAACATCCATCGTGTTTGTTTCATGTCTAACATAAATTGTTTTAGAGTTTTTAAGCGCTAACTCAACCGATTGTGCAATGCGTTCTTTTGAGTTTTCATCAACTATGATCCTATCAACCACAAGAAAGATATTGTGTTTTTTGTTCTTATCTAGTTTTGGTGGCTCATCAAGCGTATACTCAATATCGTCTACAATAATTCTCAAAAAACCTTGTTTTGCAAGCGCATTAAATTCCTGATAAAATTCGCCCTTTTTGTTGATAGCTATAGGGCGCATCAAAAGGATTTTTTCGCCTTGAAGTTCAAATATTTTATCAATTATTGCTTGTGGCGTTTGCTTTTCTATTTTTCTGCCGCAATTGTAGCAAAAATACTCTGCAAGGTTTGCCCACACAAGCCTCATGTAATCGTATATTTCTGTTGTTGTGCCTACAGTTGAGCGGCTGTTGGAAGAAATTTTTTGGTCAATGCTAATTGATGGCGATAAACCCTCTATAGAATCTACATCGCTTTTGTCGAGTTTTTCTAAAAATTGGCGTGTATAGGCTGATAGTGACTCAATGTATCTGCGTTGACCTTCTGCATAGACAATATCAAAAACAACAGTTGATTTTCCAGAGCCAGATGGCCCAACGAAACTCACAATTTTGAATTTTGGGATTTTTAAATCAATATTTTTTAAGTTGTGTTGTTTTGCGCCTTTGATAAATATATAATCTAACATATTATTTAATATATTTCAAATTCGTTGACTTGTTTATAAAAATTTTCTATAGCTTCTTGATCGGAAAGGTTTTTAAATGTTGTAGTATCTTTATTAAAAAGCAATTCAATTGTGCCAGTAGGTCCATTTCTGTGTTTTGCTATATTTATCTCGGCTTTGGGTTGTTCAGCTTTTTCTTGATTTTTATTATAAACATCATCTCTATATATAAACATAACTATGTCTGCATCTTGTTCGATTGCACCAGACTCTCTTAAGTCAGACATCATAGGCCGTTTATTGTCCCTTTGTTCTACGCCTCTATTTAATTGTGAGAGTGCGAGTATAGGAATGTTTAACTCTTTAGCTAAAACTTTTAGCGACCTAGATATTTCTGACACTTCTTGTGCGCGATTTTCTCTTTTTAGACCTTCAATTAGTTGCAGATAATCTATAATTAAAAAGTCAATATTACGCTCTATTTTTAATTTTCTTGCTTTAGTTCTTATATCAAGGCTTGTAATAAGAGAAGAATCATCAATGTATATATGTAGAGAGCGCGTTTCATCAATGGTTTTTACGATAAAATCCCATTCATTTTTATTTAATATCCCTGATTTTAGCTTATGAAAAGCAATTTCGCTCATAGAAGACAAAATTCTAATAGCAATTTGTCTATATGTCATCTCCAAGCTAAATATTCCAATAGATAACCCTCTTTTTGCCATATTTGTAGCTATATTTACAGCCAAAGCAGTTTTGCCCATGCTTGGTCTTGCAGCTAATATGATTAAATCGCCTTTTTGAAAACCATTCAAAATTTTGTCTATGTCAATAAAACCAGTAGGCAAGCCTGTAATTACCGAATTTCTACGTCTTAAATTTTGAATTAAATCCTTGATTTCATTCCCAATTTCACCTAGCGCTTTATAACTTTGCGTTTTTTTTGTTGATATGTCAAATATCTTTTTCTCAGCAAGGTTTAAAATTTCTTCTGTTTCGATGGAGTCTGCATAGCAAATATCAGATATCTCTTGCGATGCAAAAATTAACTCTCTTAAAACACTTTTTTGATAAATGATTTTTGCATAATGCGAAACATTAGAGGCGCTTGGAAGGTACTCTGTAATTTCTATCAGATAATCCATTCCTCCAATGGTATCTAAGGCACTTCCCAAATGATTTGCTATGATTATGTGGTCAAAACCTATTCCCTTTGAGTAAAGAGATAACATTGTTTGAAAAATTAATGCATTTCTCTTATCATAAAAGTGCTCATGCGAAATATATTCAAGACAATCGCCCATTTTTGAGTTATCCATAAGTAAGGCAGAAAGTATTGCTTTTTCTGCCTCATAAGCATTTGGTAATTCAATCGAAGATGGTTTAGTGGCTGCTGCAAGGTGTGAATTAATTGTCATTGCTATTGTCAACAATTACTTTGACTGTGGCTTTAATATCTCTATACAGAGCTATTGTTACGTCGTATTCTCCTATTTTTTTAATTGGTTCAGGTAATCTAATGTTCTTTTTATCTACATCTATTTGTTTTTCTTTTAAAGCATTATATATATCTTGTGCGCCAATTGAGCCAAACAATTTACCTTTTTCGCCTGCTTTTGCTTTTATGTGAACTATTATATTATCAAGTTGCTCTTTTTTTACTTGTTCAACTTGAAGTCTTTTTTGTGTTCGTTTTGCAATATTTTTGATTTTTTCTTCTATAAGTCCAACATTACCTTTTGTTGCTGGTATGCTGACCTTTTTAGGAAATAAAAAATTGCGAGCATAACCATCTTTAACGTCTTTTATTTCGCCCGCCAAACCTAAATTTTCTACATCTTCAAGTAAAATAACTTTCATATTATGTCCCCTTTAGTTAAAATTTCTAAGAACATACTCAAACTTTTAATTTTGTGTTTACGGTAAAAGGCAAAAGTGCCATTATTCTTGCGCGTTTTATGCTTGTGCTGAGTTTTCTTTGATGTTTTGCACATACGCCACTTGCTTTCCTTGAAACAATCTTATACCTTTCTGTGATAAAGCGGGACAACATTTCTGTATTTTTATAATCAATTTCATCTATGTTGTTTATGCAAAAGTAACAAACTTTTTTTCTTGAGAATTTAAATGATTTTTTTCTTTTGTTTTTGTCGTTGTTTTCCATATTTTCTCCTTATTTTTAATTAAAATGGTACATCTTCATCGTCTTCTGGCAACTTAACATCATCTTTTGGATTATTGTTTGCGCCACCAATAAATTGAAAGGCATTTAATATAACCTCATGTTTTGAGCGTTTATTACCATCCTTATCTTCCCAGGTGCGCAAGCGTAAACGTCCTTCAACGAAAAGAGGTGTACCTTTTTTGCAATATTGAGCTATTGTTTCTGCTTGTTTACCAAAAGCAATAATATCTATAAACAATGTTTCAACTTTTCTTGTGCCATCGGCATCCTTGCCAATATTTGAATTAACTGCTAGACCAAATGTTACAACGCCAACATTTGATGGCGTATATCTAAGTTCTGGATCCCTTGTGAGATTGCCCATTAGAAAAATTTTATTCAGATTTGACACTTGAACTCCTAATTTGCCTCATTTTTTTGCGATGTCTCATCGCCTTCTTTTTGAGGTGGTTGGTTGAATCGCACAATGTCTTTTTTAAGCATTTTTACAGTCATTTGCCTTAGTATGTCATCTTTTAGAGACAAAAAACTTTCAATTTGTTTTGGTATTGTCGTATTTGCATCGTAAAAAAGATTCACATAAATACCTTGCCTGTATTTTTTTATGGGGTAGGCAAGCTGTTTTTTGCCCCAGATAGCGCTTTTAAGCACTTTTCCGCCACTGCCTTCGATTCTAGATACTACATCTGAAAGTATAGTATCAAATTCTTCATCTGTGACATTTGGCTGGACTACATAAAGAAAATCGTAATACATTAAACCTCCTTTTGGACTTTGGCCGTCTTTCAAAATAAAGACGACAAGGATATAACTTCAAAGTAGTATATCAAATTATTTAAAAAAATCAAAATCTTATGAATTTTTTATCAATTGAATATTTGACTCAATCCAATTTAAAAATCCGCTCAGTCCATCATTATTTAGAGCGCTTATCTTAAAAATAATAGCATTTGGATTAATTTCTTTTATTTCATTCTCAACTTTTTCAACATCAAAATTTACAAATTTCACAATATCCATTTTGTTTATTAGCACTACATCAGCTACATTAAACATTGTAGGGTATTTTTTCACTTTGTCATCGCCTTCCGGAGTACTTATTAAAACAGCGTTTTTGTGTGTACCTAAATAGAAACTTGCAGGACACACGAGATTTCCCACATTCTCAACTATAAGCAAATCTAAATCAAGCGAGATATTATTAATTGCTTTTTGAAGCATTGAAGAATCCAAATGGCATGTACCAGAAGTATTGATTTGAATGGCCTCAATGCCTAATGCTGCGATTCTTTGAGCATCACGCTGTGTATCTAAGTCACCATCTATTGCTGCTAGTTTATATTGTGGTTTTAAATATTCTACGATACGCTCAATAAGTGTAGTTTTGCCCGCGCCTGGTGAACTCATTACATTTAAGCCAAAAATGCGGTTTTTGTCCAATAAATCTCGGATTTTATTGGCAATATCATCGTTTTTTTCAAGTATTTTTTTTTCAACGACTATCCTTTTCATTCCCCCTCCACATCTATAATTTCAAGTTCTTTTCCGCTGATAATTGAAAGCGGCATTTGACATATTGGGCACATCATAACTAAATCATCTGTATTGTCAAATTCATAAATTTTATCACAAATATTGCATTTTGCTTTTACACTTACATTGATTATATTTAATTTAGCAT
>JAVRLY010000066.1:0-6854 GCA_031960885.1 Desulfurella sp.
ATAGCTCAATATCAGATAAGTCATTGTTTGAAAATTTATCGTTCCATAAAACTGTTTCCATCCTAAATCTCCTAAAGAATTTAAAAATAAATTTATTTTTGTATTTTTATTAACTAAAAATACGTAATTTATAATAATCCTTATTGCGATTGCTGTCAAATAGATGGCAAGCAGTTATTTAATTTGACAAAAGCATTAAAATGCCTATTATAGGCAATAAATAGCAAATTTAGTGTTTATTTTTAAATAACAAAGGGGGTTTTTAATGAAAGTTGTAAATTTGCATGATGTAGATGAGCAATCAGTCGAGTTTAATGGTGATACAGTGCTTGGTGTTACCATTAGATGGTTAATTAAAGAAGCAGATGGTGCGCCAAATTTTGCTATGCGCTATTTTGAAATGCAACCACATACATATATTCCACCACATGCACATCCGTGGGAACACGAAATTTTTATATTAGAAGGCGAGTGTGAAATAACTGCGGGCAGTGAATCAAAAAATGTTTGCAAAAATTCAGCAGTGTTTATAGAACCAAATATTGAACATTCATATAAGAACAATGGCGACAAAGTGTTAAAATTCTTATGTATCATACCTCATGTAAGTAAATAATGGAAAGGAAATTATTTCAAGCAGCAAAACGCTGTTTTTTTTTGCACTAAATGTAGGATTCAAGTGTATGTTTTTACTTTCATTTGACTTTAGTGTACTATAAAATATATAATGAGAAAGAAAAAAGGAGGAGAGTATGAACATTAAAAGCAAAATTATAGGTTTTAGTTTAGCAGCTACACTTTTAACGACAAGTTTAAACCTAACAAGTTGCCAAACGCTACAACAGCCTACACAACAAGGCTATCAAGGAGCTGGTGCGGGTGCTTTGCTTGGTGGCATAGCAGGCGCACTTCTTAGCCCAAACAACAGATGGAAAGGTGGCGCAATAGGCGCTGCACTAGGCGCGGTAGCAGGATATACATTATCTCAGATACAATCCCAATCAGCTCAACAAGCAGCACAGTACAGTCAACCAGTCCAGTACGAAACAACTGCCAATGACGGTACACAAGGTGTAGTAAGAGCAGATCCTATTGGGTACAACCCTCAAACAGGCTGTAAAAAAGTTAGAATCAAAACGTGGCAAAATGGGAGATTAGTTAGCGATATAGTAAAAGAAGTTTGTCCTGCTCAATAAAAAAAATTAAGCCGACAAAACATTTATTAGTTTAAATGTTTTGTCGGCACAAAAAAGCTAAATCTTATTCTTCGTAAGGTTCAAAATCCACTTTTGCAGCTCCACAAACGGGACATTCCCAATCATCTGGTAAAGACTCAAAAGGCGTGCCAGGAGCTACATCAGCATCTGGGTCACCTTTTTCTGGATCATAAATGTAGCCACATACTTTGCATTTGTATTTTTTCATATACCCTCCTGTTTGTTTTCCAATAAACGTTTAAATGCAGAAAATATTTTTTTATGCCTTAGCTCGTCTTTTAACACATCCTCATAAATAGCTTTTGTTTCAAAATCTTGTTCTTCTTCGCATATTTTTATATGCTTTTGATACATTTCGATAGCGCCATCTTCGGATTTTTCGTTTAAATCCATTATCTCAACTAAATCATTTGAAAAATGTACGATATCTGGATTTATTGCCTCACGACCGCCAAGTGCAACTACGCGTTTAGAAAAACTCTCGGCATGTTTCATCTCTTCAACTGAAATCCTCTCAAGCATCTCTCTAATTACTGGGTGTTTATCTTTTGGCATCCTGTAATGACCTGCCATGTATTGCATGATAGCGCCAATTTCTGATTGTATGGCTTCATTTAAAATATCAATAATTTTCTGGCTCATGGCATCTCCTTAATCTTTTGAGCAAGCTGTCTTCCAATCTCAAAAGCTTGTTTTAAATCATCATCTGTAGGCCTAAACCTTACCCTAAATGGCTCTAACACAATATTAAATTTAATATCTTTCATCCTTTGAGCAATAAGCTTTGAAGCTTCACCGCTCCAACCGTAAGAACCAAATCCAAAACCCATTTTACCGCGAATTTTTATTGTAGCAAGGCTTGATAAAAACTCCCATATAGGCTCAACTGCATCACCATTTATTGTAGGAGAACCTACTGCAACAAGAGAAGCTCTCTGAACAGTATCTAAAAGATAAGGTTTTTCTTTTTCTATCACATCCACGATATCTTTTGTAATAACCTTAACGCCTTCTGATTGTATACCACGCGCTATTTCAAAAGCTAATTTTTTTGTATAACCATAAGCTGATACATAAAATACGGCAGCTAATTTTTCTTGCACAGGTTGAGACCATTGTTTGTACAAGTCTATGTAATGTTTTGGTTGAGTAAGTATTGGTCCGTGACTGGGCGCTACAATATCGATATCAAGCTTTTCTATCTTTGCAATATGTTGTAACACATACTCTTTAAATGGTCTCATAATACCATCAAAGTAAAATTTAAAATCTTCAGAAAAATCCTCAACTTCTGTATCAAACATTCTATCATCACAAAAATGACTACCTAAAAAATCACATGTAAAAATCACTTTGCTTTCTGGTATGTATGTAAACATCGTATCTGGCCAGTGGACAAACGGAGCTATAATAAATTTTAATGTTTTACCACCAAGATCAATTTCAAAATTATCATCAACTTCAATGCAATCAAAGCTTTTATTAATAATATTGTCTAAAAAAACCTTGCCTTGCTTGCTTACAACCAATTTCACATTAGGCATGTACTCTAATAGTTTTGGGAGCGCGCCAGAGTGGTCTGGCTCGTTGTGATTAACAACTAAATAATCGATTTCTTCGGGTTTTACATTTAATTTCTCTAAATTTTCTAAAAAACCTTCAAAAAAAGGCTCTTTAACTGCGTCAATAATTGCTTTTTTATTTGTACCTTCTACTAAGTATGAGTTGTAAGTAGAACCATGGGCTGTACGCATAATTATATCAAATATCTTTAAATCTGGGTCTAATGTAGCAACCCAGAATATACCATCTTTAATTTTAAATGGGTCTCTTCCAGCTTTCAATTTTTACCTCCAAAAAAAGGGGGCACTAAGCCCCACTAATTTACTCTACTTTTATAGCTTTAGCATTTTCCCATACGCCATGTATGTTGCAATAGCCCCATGCAAATAATGTTGCATCTTCTTCCAATCTAATCCTAAACGTAGCAGTTGAATCAGTTATTTCTGGTTCAAAAATGAATTTTCCAATTGATTTTGCTATAGAGCTTTTTGGCACAACAAATCCTTCAATCCAGCCTATATAGTGCTCTTTTGTATTTGGATGTGGGATATCTTTGCCAACGGTGATTGTAACATTAAAAAATTCACCTTTTTTAACAACGTCTGGAGCATCAATTACAGGAACATGCTTCTCCTTTTTCTCATCTGCCTCATATTTTACAAAATCTGCTAACTTTGACATAATAACCTCCTTTTATTTTAATAATTCAAAATCTTTTTTTGCAGCGCCGCATACTGGGCATACCCATGTATCTGGTATATCCTCAAATTCTGTGCCAGGTTTAATACCACCATCTGGGTCTCCAATTTCTGGATCATATACCCAACCACAAACTTTACAAACATATTTTTTTGTAGCTTTTGGCGCCTGGTATATCGGAGTCGATTTTGGCGCTTGAGCATTTTTAATTTCATGGTAATACGCATAAGTCATTGGCTCATCTTTTTTAAATATTTGTGCATCTATAACTTCACCTACAAAAAGCGTATGCGTAAACACATCCAAGCTATTTAAAACACGACATTCGATATAGGCTAATGTATGTTCAAGCACAACAGGTAAATCGTTTTTTGTAAGCATATGACTTACTTTTTCAAACTTGTCAACTACTCTGCCACTTTTAAAACCGAAGTTTCCAATCAGTGATAATGGGGCTGACTTTGCAATTATAGAAACTGTAAATAATCTGCTTTTTTCAATAAATTCGTGCGTATAATTTGATTTGTTTATTGATATTGCAATCGTATTAGGATTATCTGTAATTTGAAATACTGTGTTCGATATTTGAGCATTAATTTTATTTTCAATCTTTGAGCCTACTATATAAAGACCGTAATTTATTAAATAAAGTGCTTTATCATCCATAGGCGACTCTTAGTATTTTTCAAATGCACTTGAAGGTGCACCACATACTGGACATTTATCTGGCGCTACATCAAGCGCAACATAGCCGCATACACTGCACAAGAAAATATCTTTGAAATCGGCATCTTTATTTTGCTCAAGAGCTGCTTTTGCCTTCTCGTACAAACTTCTGTGGTCTTTTTCTACCTCTAAAACCTGATTAATCCATCTTGCTGCTTTGTCTTGAGATTGTTCTTTTGCAACAGCGCTATATGCTGGATACATTTCTTCGCTTTCGAAATTCTCACCTTCCCACGCACTTTTTACATTATCAAGCGTGTTTCCTACACCATTTAATAACTTTAAATGACCCGATGCATGTATTACCTCAGCTTGGCTAATTGCTTTAAAAAGCCTTGCGATGTTTGATTTACCTTCTTTTTCTGCTGCTTTTGCAAAATTCAAATACTTCATATGTGCTTGAGATTCACCAGCAAATGCTTCCCATAGGAACCTTTCTGTCATTTTAGCCATAATTACACCTCCTTTTTCTTAAAAGAATCTTTACTTCCACATTGCGGACATTTTCTAGGTTTACACTTAGACTCCTTTTCGTACCCGCATTTTTCGCATTTATAAACTGCCATCTTACACCTCCTTGAGCTTTACCCTAATTTGAATTTAATAATAATTATCAAAAAGTCAATACTCAAGTATGGTATTGCGCATTAATTTTTACATATTCATGTGTCAAATCACTGAAATATAGGTTAAAATTAGAACCGCCAATGTTTAAATTTATATATATTTTTATTACATCACTGTTTCTTACATATTCTAAAAGTGCAATTTTATCGTATTCTTTTGGCTTTCCCCAAGAATAGACCACACTTGTGCCTATTAATATTTCCAACTTATTTGGGTCAACATTTGCACCACTATAGCCAACTGCTGCAATAATCCTGCCCCAATTTGGATCTCTGCCAAATATTGCAGTTTTTACAAGTAATGAATTGGCAACGCTGCGCGCTACTTTTTGCGCATCATCATCACTATCTGCACCAAATACCATGACTTCGCATAACTTTGTAGCACCTTCGCCATCTTTTACGATTTCCTTCGCTAAATAGATGCAACATTCTGTTAACTTATCAACAAAATACCTGTAAAACTCATTTTCTTCATCAATTAAATCGCCCACTTCATTTGTCGAAGCAATAAATACAGTATCGTTAGTTGACATATCGCCATCTACGCTGATTCTATTAAACGATTTATCTACAGCTTCTTTTAAAGCTTTTTGTAGCATAATTTGGCTAAAACTTACATCTGTTGCAAAAAAAGAAAGCATTGTCGCCATGTTTGGATGAATCATGCCTGCACCTTTTGCTACGCCACCTATATGAAACAGCATATCAGCAAATTCACATTCCATAGATATAACTTTTTCCACTTTATCAGTTGTAAGTATAGCTCTAGCTAAAGCAGGCGTATTTTTACCTAAATTTTCTTTGAGTTTTGGCAGCGCGCCTAATACCTTCTTAGTTGGAAACTCCTCGCCAATAATGCCGGTTTGGGATACAAAAATTTCGTTTTCTTTAATGCCTAAATCTCTTGCAAGAGCCTTTGTTATTTCTTTGATAGCCAAAGCACCATTAATATTGCACGCATTTGCATTCCCGCTATTTACAAGGACGGCTCTAATATACTCTTGATTTTGTAACATAAGCTCATCGTATAATACACAGTGAGCTTTTACTTTATTTGTTGTAAAAACAGCGGCAAATGTTGCATTATTTTCAAAATATATTAAAGCTAAATCATCACCTTTTCTTTTAATTCCACACCTAGTTGCAGCAGTTTGAATAGAGTTAAATATATCAAATCCATAATGTGTAATCTTGCAATTCATGGGTAATACGGCCTAAGATTCAAGCCTTCCTCCTCCTTTAAACCAAACATAATATTCATATTTTGAACAGCCTGCGAGCTTGCGCCTTTTAATAAATTGTCAATAACACTTATTATAATAAGCCGTTTATTGTCTTTATCAAGGGCAAATGATATATCGCAAAAATTTGTTCCAACACAGTTATTTATCTGAGGTAAATCTTTAGAAATTCTAACAAAAGGCTCACTCTTATAATACTTTTGAAGTTTGTCAAATAAAAATTCCTCTTCAACATTATCTTGTAAGTTTGCATAAACTGTAGCCAAAATTCCCCTGTTTATTGGAAGCAAATGGGGTACAAATGTTACATTTACTGGCTTAATGGAGCTTACAACTTCTTGAATTTCTGGTTGGTGGCGATGCTTTGCGGCTTGATACGCCTTAAAAGACGCTTCAACTTCGCTAAATAGTAAATCTTCTCTAAGTGTTTTTCCAGCTCCACTGACACCACTTTTGGCATCTACTATTACGCTTCCATCTACGATATCTAAAAAAGGCAGTATTGCTAAGATACTTGCTGTTGCATAACAACCGGGGTTTGCAATTAATTGAGCTTTTTTCATTTTTTCTCTATTGATTTCTGGCAAACCGTATACTGCTTGACTAATTAATTCTGCGCACAAGTGTGGTTTATACCATTTCTCATATAAGCTTTGCGACAGTCTAAAATCTGCGCTTAAATCAATTATACGTACTTTAGAGTATATCTTGCAGACTAACTGCATAGACACGCCATGAGGCAATGCTAAAAAAACTATATCCAAATTATTTAGTTTAGC
>JAVRLY010000067.1:0-6737 GCA_031960885.1 Desulfurella sp.
GGGAAACACCCGATCCCATCCCGAACTCGGCAGTTAAGCCGCTATGCGCCGATGGTAGTCTGGGAAAGAGCCCAAGCAAGAGTAGGTACTGCCAGGGGGATAGATTCAAATGCAAAGAGTTTTTATATTAGATAATCTTCAAACTATACGTTTAAATATAGTATTATGTTGTCCTGATATCCCCCAAAATACGGGTAATATTGCGAGATTATGTGTAGGTGTTGGGGCAAGGCTTCATTTGGTTAAGCCTTTTGGTTTTACGCTTTCTGATAAAAAACTAAAACGTGCAGGCCTTGATTATTGGGATAATTTAGATTGTATTATTTACGACTCAATAGAAGATTTTTTTGAAAAAAATAGCAATATAAATTTTTATATAGCGACAACTAAAGCTGAGTTTACACATTACGAAGTTAAATATAAAGAAGATGATTTTTTGATATTTGGTTCTGAAACAAGTGGGTTTCCGCTTTACTATCTTGATAAATATTTCGATAGATGTATTAATATACCTATGAAATCAACTATACGCTCTCTAAATCTTGCCAACTGCGTTGCAATTGTTTTGTATGAAGCACTGAGGCAATTAAAATTCAAATAACTAAAAATGCATCACCATAACTAAAGAATCTGTATTTTTCTTTTATAGCCTCTTTATAGCAGTAGTGAGTATTTTCTGTGCCTATTAGAGCAGCCACAAGCATTATTAGTGTTGATTTTGGCAAATGAAAATTTGTCAAAATATTGTTAACAGTTTTAAAATTATATCCAGGATATATAAATATATCAGTTGTGCCAGATGTTGGCATTAAAAATCCATCTTTACTTGCAGCACTTTCGAGAGACCTTACAACTGTAGTGCCAACAGGTAATATTTTTCTGTTTTCCAATTTTGCCTTATTGTAAATTAAAGCCGTATATTTTGGTACTTCAAAGTATTCTTCATGCATTTTATGTTCTTGTATGTTTTGGGTTTCTACACTCTTAAATGTTCCAAGGCCTACATGGAGTGTTATATATACTATTTGAACACCTTTTTGTTTAATTTTGGCAAGTAAATCTTGTGTAAAGTGTAAACTAGCAGTAGGTGCTGCAATTGAGCCTTCAACTTTGGCAAATACTGTTTGATAGTATTTTTTATCAAATGCATTAAATTTATCATCTTTTCTTTTAATATAAGGTGGCAATGGCATAGAACCAATCTCATATAAATAATTTTTAATATCTTCATTTGTATCAAATTTAATTATTTTCTTTTTTTCATTGGTTTTTATAATAGTAGCTTGCAGGTTTTTGTCTAATTTAATTGTTGTGTCATGTTTTATTTTGCCTTTAACAAAGCAATAGTAAGCATTTTTCTCAATTTGTTCGATTAATAATATTTCAAGTGTCCCACCTGTTTCTTTTTTCGCGAATAGTTTTGCTGGTATAACCTTCGTATTATTTAATACAATTAAATCGTTCGGTGATAAGAAATCAACAATATCTTGAAAGATTTTATGTGAAATTTCTTTTGTTTTTTTGTTATAAACAAACAGTCTACATTCATCTGGGGGAATATGAGGTTCTTGTGCGATTAATTCTTTTGGTAGGGTATAGTCAAAGATATCTAAATTCATTGTACTATATAAAAAGTGCCAATGCCAATAGCTACTATACTATCTTGATTGTCTTTTACAAAGCATTGTGCCACAATTGTAGTAGAGCCAAGGTGTAGTATGGAAGATTCTGTGGTTAACTCACTTTCACTTGTTGCTTTAGTAAAATTTACTTTTAACTCTAGCGTGTATATTTTTTTGTCATAGCCTATAGTTTTGAAAATTTCTGCGCCAAGCGAAATATCTATTAAGCTACATATAGCCCCGCCATGAACTACTCCATATATATTTCTATTATTGAAACCCGGTTTTAATATCGGTTTAGGGTTTCTTTCAATACCAATTAGTTTATCAAAATAGCGTAAATTAGAGCCATCTAAGCTTTTTATTATATTATTTAAAAATTCGAGTTTTTCTTGTGAAGCTTTATTTATCCATTCAATCAAATCTTTTTTATTCACAAAGCTTATTATAGCAATTTACATAGAAAAATCAAATAGGCAAGGGCCATTTTGCGGCCCTTAAATTATACTTGAGTTTTAGAAGTTTCAATAATTTTTTGTGCTTTTTGTGCAGGAACTTCTTCATACCCGTAAAATTTTGTTCTAAAAAAGCCTCTGCCAGCTGTGAGCGAACGCAGTGTTGGCGCATATTCTAGAATTTCTGCTTCTGGTATCAAAACAAAAACTTGCTTGAAATTATGCCTTTTGCCATAAGTTTCCATTTTTAACAATTTACCTCTTTTTGCGTTTATGTCACCAATAATATCACCTACATTTTCTTCTGGCACAAAAACTTCCATCTCTAGTATTGGCTCAAGAAGTGCTGGTTTACATTTTAAAACACCTTCTTTAAATGCCATTGAACCGGCCATTTGAAAAGAAAAATCGCTTGAGTCTACCGGATGATACATGCCGTCTATTAATTTTACTTTAATATCTGTCATAGGGTATCCTGCCAATGGTCCTTTTTCCATAGCACTCTTTATGCCTTTTTCAACAGATGGTATGAATTGTCTGGGTATAGCACCACCAACAATCATGTCAACAAACTCAAAGCCAGACCCTCTTGGAAGTGGCTCTATCTCTATTGTAACATCTCCAAATTGGCCATGCCCACCTGTTTGTTTTTTAAATCTAGCCTTATAAGTTGTCTTGTCTTTTATAGTTTCTTTGTAAGCAACTTTTGGCAATTTTAATTTTATATCAAGACCGAATTTTTTTAAACGAGAAACAGCAACTTCCAAATGATTAGCGCCCATACCACTAAGTATAAATTCATTCGTTTCAAGATTTTTTTTAAAAGAAAGCGTTAAATCGGATTCTAAAAGTTTGCCCATATATGTAGAAATTTTTTCTTCATCATTTTTTGATGAGCCATAAACTGCGTACGATATAAATTGGAGTGGCATTTTAACAAATTCAACAGGTGTATCATTTTTATCGTTTGATAGCGTGTCTCCTGTTTGAGTGTATCTTAGTTTGGAAACAGCAATAATATCGCCTGCTGTTGCAGATGTCATATTAATTGGATTTTTGCCAATTAGTGTTTGAATAGAACCAATACGCTCTTCTTGTGAGTTTTTATTGAGATTGTAATATGTACTATCGGGTACAATTGTACCACTCAAGACTCTGATAAGGCTTAATTTTCCTGACTGAGGGTCATTGTATGTCTTAAAAACTAAGGCTTTTGTTTTATCTTCAGGATTTTCTGCGATAGGTAGGTAATTATTTGCAAACTCGATTAATTTATTTGTGTTGTAGCCCAAAAGAGCGCTACCAACAAGCACGGGTATTATTCTTTGAGAATTAATGGCTTCTTTTAAAGTACTATTAAAAAGCTCTTGATTGAGTTCTTCACCTGATAAATAACTTTCCAGTAACTCATCGTTAAGAGAAGACACGTCTTCTATTATTTGAGAATGATAAGTATTGGCTTCATCTTTTAGTTCATTTGGTACTTCTATTTCTTGCTGATTAAAATCATATGCTTTTAGATTAAGCGTATCAATGTAGCCAATAACCTTATCATTGTTTTTAATTGGCAATTGGAATGCTATGGCTTTAAATAGTTCATTTATTGATTTAAAAGCATTTGTGAAACTGCTGTTTTCTTTATCTATTGCGTTTAGAAACACAATAAATGGTTTATTTTCTTTTTCAAGTTCATAATAGAAGCGTTCAGTTTGAGCTTTAATTCCTTCTTGTATATCAATTACCAAAATTGAACAATCTGAGGCTGCAATACCACAAAGTGCATCTCCAATAAAATTATGGTAGCCCGGTGTGTCAATTAAATAAATTGTAGAGTCATTGTGTTGAATGTGCGCTACAGAAAGCTGTATAGACACTTTGCGCTCAATTTCTTCATTGTCAAAATCCATTGTTAGGTTGCCTTTTTCTGTAGAACCTTTTCTTGTAATTTTCTTATTTATAAAAAGTATATCTTCTACAAGTGTGCTTTTGCCACAGCCGCCTGCGCCGCATATGCTAATTACTTTTTTATTTACCTCACTCATTTTTGCCTCCTTAAGTCAGAGATTTATGCCTTAGTTGTAAGCAGTAATCTTTATATTGAGAAAATTTGTTTTCTTTTTGAGCAATGACATTATACCACTCTTTTAACCATTGAGCGTATTCTGGATGATTTTGGCTGTTAGAACGCAATATCTTGTCTTGTAAATTGTAGGCTATTATTTTATCCGACACATCTAGTGAATCATTTGTCGACACAAAATGTGCCAATTGACCAGTTATTTGATATTTACCAGGCGCTATTTCTTTTAAATCTAAGGTATTCGTTTCATAAAAACCAATTATTAGGTGTTTAACTTGAGCATTGTGTGTAATTGCTCTAAATAAAATTACTACATTCTGATTTTCTTCTTTGGAAATTCTTTGTAGTTTTTCAAATTCTTTAAAACCAACGATACAATCTAGAGAGCCATTTAAATTAAAACCTTCAGGATATGGCCCACATTCAAAACCATCTACACTTGTTAGTTTTGCGATAAATTCATCACTTGGGCTTGTAGCATAAAATGGGATGCTCAAGATAAGCTTTTCCATAACTACCTCCTCTTTGATTTGTATTTATAAAAAACGTATAAGACTAAAATTCCACCAATAAGCATTATGCTGCCAATAATACCAAAATATTTTTCAACTTCTTGAAATTGTAAACCTAAAAAATAACCCAAATACACATAAAAAACTCCCCATATAATAGCACCAATTGCATCAAATATTAAAAAAACTATAATGTTCATCTTTGATATTCCAGCAACAAGTGCAGTAAAACTTCTAAGAAGAGACAAAAATCTGCTAAATAAAACTGATATACCTCCATATCTATCAAAAAAATACTGTGTCGGTTTGTAGTATTTATCCTTTAATAATTTTTTTCTTATGATTACTTCACCAAACCCAACACCGATTAAGTAGCTTGCAATGTAACCCAAAAAAGCAGCTGATATTACGACTATTAAAAGATACTCTATTTCTAAATACCCTTTAGATGCTGCAATTCCAGCTAAAACAACCAATGTTTCTCCAGGCACAATAAGGCTTGCAAAGGCAAACGTTTCTAAAAACGTGAATAAAAACACAAACAACAAACCATATTGTTGAATGTATGCGGTTAATTTGGATATTTCCATAGAGTCCATCATTAATTTTAAATATAAACTAAATTGTTGCTAATATCAAGAGTTAATTAAAAATTTGTAAAATGTTTATTATTAACGATTGGTGAGCTTCATAAATATTTTTCTTGCAAAGTGATAAAATTTGTGATATAAGAATGGGCATGGGTAGCGTAAGTTTGGTTGTAAATATCATAAACAATAGTGTTTCTTATTGGTGGTATTACTTTTATAGCTGGCGGGAGTAGTCTATCCTTTTTTTGTTGGCATTTATTTAGCCGGTTGGGGTAGACTACTCCAACCGGCTTTTTTTTTGCTTAAAATTTGAAGGGAGGTTTTATGATAGTTATTATGAAAAAGCAAGCATCAGACGACCAAATTGAAGAGGTTGTCAAAAAAATTTCAGAGCTTGGCTTTAGTGCGCATGTAAGCAAAGGTAGCGAACGTAGCGTAATAGGCGTGGTGGGTGAATTTTCTAAAGAAAAACTCAAAATTGACCCATTATCTGTGTTATCTATGGAAAAGGGTGTAGAAACAGTCTATAGAGTCTCAAAGCCATACAAGCTTGCAAGTATAGAAAATAGACCAGAACCCACGACTGTGTATGTTGATGGAGTGCCCTTAGGAGAGGGAAAATTTACGATTATTGCAGGGCCTTGTTCAGTTGAAAACCATCATCAAATGATAACAACAGCTAAGGGTGTAAAACAAGCAGGTGCAAAATTACTAAGAGGTGGTGCATATAAACCTCGTACAAATCCATACACATTTCAGGGTCTTGGAGAAGAAGGATTGAAACTATTAAAAGAGTCCAAAGAAATAACAGGCCTTCCAATAGTTACAGAGGTGATGAATCCAAAAGATTTGGAACTGATTTTAGAGTATGCCGATTGTTTACAGATAGGGGCAAGAAATATCCAGAATTTTGCATTATTGAAGCTTGTAGGTCAAACTGATAAGCCTGTATTATTAAAAAGAGGAATGTCTACTACAATAGAAGAGTTGCTTATGAGTGCAGAGTATATAATGAGCGAAGGCAATGCCAATGTAATTTTATGCGAAAGAGGAATAAGGACATTTGAAACTGCTACTAGAAATACACTTGATATATCCGCTGTGCCAGTGCTTAAAAAATTAACACATTTGCCTGTCATTATTGACCCTTCTCATGCAGCTGGCAAAAGAGACTATGTTCCAGCACTTTCTAGGGCAGCTATTGCAGCTGGCGCTGATGGTTTAATCATAGAAGTGCATTATAAACCAGAAATAGCTATATCAGATGCTTCACAACAACTTACAATACAAGAATTTGAATATTTAGTTAAAGATTTGAAAAAATTAGCTGATGTACTTGGGAAAGAAATGTAAAAGAGGCGCTTTTAGCGCCTCTTTTGTTTATTCCGTTTTTGCTGAATTACTAATGTAATAATCATTTGGGTATGTGCCATCTTCTGGTTTTAATACCCAATAGTTTGTAGCTTCTTTTAATAGTT
>JAVRLY010000068.1:0-1908 GCA_031960885.1 Desulfurella sp.
TGTTTATAAAAATCAAGCAAAATCTCTATTTGGTAATATCAGAGGTATAGATAAAGATAATATAGTTGAACTAGAAGACGAAAAAGAAATAAATATTTACGGAACAAAAATTATACCAGTCTTTACTCCAGGTCATGCTAAGCATCATGCGTGTTTTTTTATAGATGATTATCTATTTAGTGGCGATGCTGGCGGCGTAAGGCTTAAAAGTGGGCCAATTTTACCACCCATGCCACCACCAGATATCAATTTAAAAGAATGGTTATCGTCAATTGAAAAATTAAAAAAGCACAATGCTCAATATATTTGTCCAACGCATTTTGGTTGTTTTAAGATAGATAACCATTTAGATACATTAAGTTCGAACATTATTCAGCACGAAGCATTTATTAAAGAAAATCAAGATTATGAGCAATTCTTGAAATTTATCGATAGTTTTTTTAGTGATCTTGATGATAAAAACATAAGAGATTTATACAAACTTGTACTGCCAGATTATATGAATTTTGAAGGCCTATTGCAATATTTTAAAAATTCTATAAACCCGATTTAGTTTGATTGGATTGTTTTGACAACTGTTGTGTCAAAGTAGTGTCTTTTTTGTATTTATTGATTTCTAATAACATTTTATCAATTGCGTGTTTGAGTTTAGCAGACTTACTAATAGCTAATGCTTGGTAAAGCTCCACTGTAGCAAAATTATAATGCTTATCCTTTGCATATGCACCAGCTAAGCACATGTAAGATAATGGGTCATCTGGATGTATAACAACAGCTAGTTTGCCAAGCCTTGTAGCCTCTATAACATTTCCTTCTTTGAGATTTTGTATGCAACGCTCGATAGTATTTGCAAAAGATAAACTAGGCAAACAAATTAGCAATAAGACAAACAAAAACTTTTTAATCCACATAGCATTTTAAAATTACATCCAAATTACATACAATCAAATTATAAATTCTAATTATTTTTATAAGTTTTTCTAAACATTTTTTCTTTTTTTATCAATTATAATATAACCAACAATTGCAATCCATACCAAAACAATCAATCCTACAAATAAAGGCAATTTTTTAGCTACTCTAATACGTATAGCTTTTTGTCTTTGGGCTTCTAATTGTGCATTTATATTGGACATCAATGACTGATAGTAAAGGCTTGCTGTATAACTTAAAACAAAATTCTTGTAATTTGCGTAATATTCATTAAATTCCTTAGCGTTTTGCTTTTGCAAAAGATAAATATAGAATTTTGATGCAGCTTTTAGCGATTCTTGGGGATTATTGGATTTGTCCATCATGCTTAAATACTTGATAAACAATAATGTTTGACTTACATTGTTTTGCTCATCAACATCAAAATTTATTTTTGAAATATCTTTAGGGAATTTATAAGCCAAAAATGCACAAATATAATCATCTGTCTGATTGTTCTCGTATATTCTAAGCGTTTGCTCACAAGACGCCAAATAGCGATCTATATTGTTATTGAAGTGAGTATACCCTATATTGCCAAGCCATTGTATAAATCCATTTAAAAAATTGCCTTTTGGTATATTTAAACCAAATGCAGAATTTGCTTTTTCGATTACAACATTAAACTCTTCATTATCAATGGGCAATCCTTGTATGCTAATGAGTTTGCCATTAAATACAGAGTTACCAACTTTTGCCCACTTAAGCTGCATATTTAGGTAACTCGCTGTACACGTTGTTGATTGACAATTAATACGCCACGAGGCAGCACACACATTGTGAGGTTTTAATGCTAATCCTACAGTGAAAATTGTAATAAATATAAAAAATTTAGCAAAAATACTCAACAATCAAACCTTCAAGTAAACTACCATTTGTAGTATAAACGCAAGATTGACCAAAAACTTCTAAAATGGTCAATACAACTTGTGCTCC
>JAVRLY010000068.1:2008-6490 GCA_031960885.1 Desulfurella sp.
TACTTAAGCGCAAAACAACCTTACACGCCTTTTCATCTGCTATCGCAAGCCTTATAGTGTTTGTGCCAATATCAATTGCAGCTATCATGCATTTTTAAGCGTTTCTATAATACTGCGCGCTGCGTCTTCAAAGGCTTTTGATACAATAGAGTCTGGGTTTGAGATAGTAACGGGACTACCTTCATCACCGCCTTCTCTTACGTGAATATCTATGGGTATTTCACCCAAAAACGGTATTTTTACCTTCTGGGCAAACACTTTTCCGCCGCCATGAGAAAAAATATCTGCCTTATAGCCACATTTTGGACATACAAAATAGCTCATATTTTCAATAACACCTACAACAGGCACCTTGAGTTTGACAAAGAAATCATACGCTTTTGTTGCGTCATCTAACGCTACAGTCTGTGGGGTTGTAACAATTATTCCACCACTGATTTTTGCCTCTTGGGCAAGCGTTAGTTGTGCATCGCCTGTTCCAGGTGGCAAATCAACAATCAAGAAATCTAGCTCGCCCCATGTAACATCATTTAAGAATTGTTTTATTACTTGATTGATTAGTGGACCTCTCCAAATCACAGCTGCATCTTTTGGTATCATACTACCTATTGATATTACTTTCACGCCATATTTTGTAATGGGCAAAATCTTATCTTTATTTTTTGGGTCAAGCGCTACGGGTATGCCTTCTATGCCCATCATGCGTGGTATATTGGGCCCATAAATATCAGCATCAAGCAAACCTACCTTGTAGCCAAATTTAGATAAGCTTATTGCTAGATTGACGCTTACTGTGGATTTGCCTACACCGCCTTTGCCACTTGTTGATGCTAAAATGTAGCGGATATGTTCCATCTTTGGTGGCTCTTGCTCGTGTTTTGGCAAGTTAATGATTAGGTTGACATCTTTTATACCTTCAATGTTTTTTAAGGCACTTGGTATGCTTTTTTGCAGTATCTGTATGGCATTTTGGTTATCTTCTTTCATAAGCAACTCAATACTCACAATGCCATCTTCTATTGAAATATTTCCAATTACGCCTTCTTTTATAACACTGTTTGTTTTACCCGGGTAAAAAACTTTGCTTAGCTCTTCTTTTATTATATCTATCATAACTTTCTCCTTTTTATTTAAGTACCAAAAGACCAGCTTTTTAAGTACTCTATTTGCTCTTGCGTTAGCGTATCGTACTTTATGCCCATAGCTTTTAATTTGAGCGCTGCAATGCGTGCATCGATATCTGATGGTATCTTGTATACTTTCTTATTCAAAACACCCTTATTATCAACAAGAAATTTAGCGCTTAGCGCTTGGTTTGCAAAACTCATATCCATAACTGCGCTTGGATGTCCTTCTGCTACTGAGAGATTGACTAACCTACCTTGAGCCAACACATAAACCTTGGTATTTTTTAATGTGTACTCTCGAACATACTCTTTTATATCGCGTTTTTCAATTGCTGCTTCTTCTAAACTTTTTATATCAACCTCAACATCAAAATGACCCGAATTAGCAACTATTGCACCTTCTTTCATTACATCAAAATGCTCAAGCCTTATGACATTTATATCACCCGTTACAGTACAAAAAAAATCGCCAATTTTTGCAGCATCAGCCATAGGCATTACCCTAAAGCCATCCATTACAGCCTCGAGTGCCTTTATGGGGTCAACTTCCGTTACTATAACATTTGCACCCATACCATGAGCCCGTTGCGCCAAACCTTTGCCGCACCAACCATAACCTGCTACAACAAATATACTGCCTGCAATCATCCTATTTGTAGCTCGAATAATGCCATCGATGGTTGATTGGCCTGTGCCGTAGCGGTTATCAAATAAATGCTTTGTATCTGCATCATTTACAGCAATAACAGGAAAAAGTAAAACACCTTCTTTCTCCATGCTTTTTAACCGTATAACACCCGTTGTGGTCTCTTCAGTTGAACCCAAAATATTTGTTGCCAAATCTTTTCTTTTAGAATGAATAGCTGATACTAAATCAGCCCCATCATCCATTGTTATATTTGGCTTGTAATCCAAAACTGCATTTATATGATTATAGTAAGTTTTATTGTCTTCGCCTTTTATAGCAAATACATCAATACCATAGTGCGTAACTAAGCTAGCTGCTACATCATCTTGTGTAGACAGTGGATTTGAAGCACACAAAGCTACTTTAGCTCCACCTTCTTTTAATGCGATCATTAAATTTGCCGTTTCAGTCGTTACATGCAAACAAGCACCAATGGTCAAACCATCAAATGGTTTGGTTTTGCTAAACTCTTCTTGGATCAAACCAAGCACATCCATTGATTTACGTGCCCACTCTATGCGCTCTTTTCCTTTATCCGCCAGCGATAAAGCTTTTACATCAAACATTATAATATACCTCACAAATATTTTTTAAATATATCAACTAAATCAGTTTTTTCCCAACTAAATTCCTTTTCTTTCCTGCCAAAATGACCGTAGCTTGCAGTTTTTCTATATATAGGCCTTAGTAAATCCAATGTATCAATAATTCCTTTTGGTGTCAAATCAATATTTTCTAAAACTATCTTTTGAATTTCAGACTCAGGTATTTTGCTTGTGCCATATGTTTGTATCATAACACTAACTGGCTCTTCCACACCAATTGCATAGGCTAATTGAACTAAACACTTTGTAGCAATACCACTTGCAACAATATTTTTTGCAATATAGCGCGCCATGTAAGAAGCACTTCTATCGACTTTTGTAGGATCTTTACCGCTAAAAGCACCACCACCATGCGGGGCGGCGCCACCATATGTATCTACGATAATCTTTCTACCAGTAAGACCTGTATCGCCTTGAGGACCACCAATGACAAACCTACCTGTTGGGTTTATGTAAAAATTGATATCTTTATCCCATAAATCTTTTGGTATAACGTGTTCAATTACGCTTTCTGCAATATCTTTTCTAAATCTCTCAAGTTCAACATAAGGCTCATGCTGGGCAGACACAACCACTGCTGTTACTTTCGTGGGCATACCATCCTCATAACGTACAGTTATCTGCGTTTTTCCATCTGGTCTCAAATAAGGCAAAATGCCTTGTTTTCTTACATCAGCCAATCTTTTTGAAAGCTTATGTGCTAAATTAAGCGTCAGTGGCATATAATCGGCTGTCTCGCTGCAAGCATATCCAAACATCATACCTTGATCGCCAGCACCTACTCTGCCACCTTTTTTGCTTACACCAATTGCAATATCTGCAGATTGCTTATGTATGGATGTAAGTACAGCACACGACTTATAATCAAGTCCATAATCGGCATTTACATAACCTATTTCTTTAATTGTGTCGCGCACAACATCTGGTATTTCCACGTAGCTTTCTGTTGTAATCTCACCTGCACACAAAACTAAGCCAGTTGTTAAAAGTGTTTCACATGCAACTCTGCAATTCTTGTCTTTTTCTATAATAGCATCCAAGATCGCATCGGAAATTTGGTCAGCCATTTTATCTGGATGGCCCTCTGTTACAGATTCTGAAGTAAAATAAAACGCGTTTTTCATAGGCACTCCTTATATTGGTGCCGAAGAGGGGACTTGAACCCCTACGGAATTGCTTCCACTAGACCCTGAATCTAGCGCGTCTGCCAATTTCGCCACTTCGGCACAAATTTGTTGCAACATTATATTGCTTATTATTTATTTAGTCAATACTAACTGCTTATAATCAAGTTATCACAGCACTTAATTAGCAATATTTTATGTTGACATTGATGATAAAATAAATACATTAATAAATGAGGGTTTTATGTTTGAAGATTTAGAAACAAAATTAGCAAATGCACTAAAAAAAATTAAAGGTCAGGCATTAATCACAGAACAAGACGCGCAGGAAGTTCTTAAAAATATAAAATTCGCACTACTAGAAGCAGATGTAAACTATAAAGTTGTGAGAGTAATCGAACAAGAGCTAAAAGAAAAGCTTATTGGAAAAGAAATTGAAAAAAGCTTAACGCCATTTCAAACCATAGTGGATGTTGTTCATAAAGAATTAACACAAGCCTTGGGGGCGCAAAGCTCTAGTTTTACAATAAACACAAAACCATTTATCATAATGCTTTTAGGTATTCAAGGCAGCGGAAAAACTACAACGTGTGCAAAGCTTGCAAGACTTCTTAAAAGCAAAGGTAGGCAAGTTTTGCTTGTCGCTTGCGATATATACAGACCAGCTGCAATAAAACAACTACAAACGCTTGGCAAGCAACTTGATATACCGGTATTCTCAAAAGAAAATACAAAACCTCAAGACATTGCTAAAGATAGTATAGAGTATGCAAAAACAAATGGGCGCGATATAGTTATTATCGATACAGCGGGTAGGCTTCAAATTGACGAACAACTGATGCAGGAATTGGTCGCAATGAAAAATACTATACACCCAAATGAAATCCTGCTTGTAGTAGATAGCATGATTGGTCAAGAAGCTGTAAATATTGCAAAAA
>JAVRLY010000069.1:0-6229 GCA_031960885.1 Desulfurella sp.
ACTGCCATAACCTGAGAAAACTTCTTTAAGTTTCTCTTCTGTTGTTCGGTAATTTAAATTACCGACATACAACTTGTTCGTATTCACAAAACACACTCCAAAAAAGAATTTTACGATGAGACCTATGTTAGTCTGCACCTTATAAATCTATTATATCACAAGCAAATAATAAAGTCAACTATTAACAAATTCTTGGCATTTTTTCCACAATGGGCATATTCAACAATCTTTTTGTACCATAACTTAATCTAAGCAATACTTTTGATGGGTGATTTTCTGTAATATTACCGATTATAGCTGCATTTTTGCCAAATGGATTTTTTTGAAGTATATCTAAAACCTTTGATGCATCTTGCTTGCTTGCAACTATGACCATTTTCCCTTCATTTGCGCTGTAGTAAGGTTCAATACCAAGCATTTCAGAAATTGAAACAACTTCTTGAGACATGGGTATGAGTTCTTCGAATATTTCCACGCCAAAATCTTTTTTGTAGCATAACTCATTAAGACACATTGCAATTCCGCCGCGTGTTGGATCTCTCATCCATAGTATATCTAAATCAGATTCAATAAGTGGCAAAATTAAGCTGGAAAGCTCTGAACAATCAGATTGGAGATTTGATGATACTTGCAGATTTTCTCGTTCATTTAAAATTGCAAAACCATGTTCACCAATATTTCCTGTTACAATAATTTGATCACCTGGTTTTATGTTTGTTCCATCAATTGGTCTAACAATTTTTCCTATACCGGAAGTATTAATATAAAAACCCTTTGAAGCTTCTACAACTTTTGTATCTCCACATACAATATCGACATGCGCTTGGTTTGCTGTATAACGCATTGATTGAGCGATTTTTTCTAAGTCTTCTATTAAAAATCCTTCTTCTATGATAAATGCGCTTGATAAATACATAGGTTTTGCACCAACACATAGCAAATCATTTATAGTGCCGCAAACTGCTAATTTGCCTATATCACCGCCTTTAAAAAAAATTGGTTTTATGGAATGGGAATCAGTAGTAAATGCTATATCGCCAAGTATTGCACTATCGAGCTTAGCTTCTGCTTTAAAAACATCTTCTATCAACTCAAGTGTTAATTTACCGCCTGAGCCATGATCCATTGTAATACTATTAAATTTCACCTTTAACCTCCAACCAGTTTCTGCAAGTGCCCTCATCTGAAACCATGCATGGTCCAATTGGGTTTTGCGGATTGCATAATTTAGCATACATTGGACACTGGATTGGCTCCACTATACCCAATATAACTTCTGCGCACCTACAACCTTTGTGTTCTTCTATAAATTCATCGCTAAATTGTATATCAAATTTAACCTTAGCATTTAAAAAATCATACTTTGTTTTAAACTCAAACCCACTGTTTTTTATTGTGCCAAGACCTCTCCAAATGCTGTCAACTATATCAAAAACCTCATTTATAGCTTTTTGGGCCAATTTATTGCCATCATAATTTAAAAGTCTTTCGTATTCGTTTTCTACTTTAGATGTGTTGCTTTCAATCTGCTCTAAAATCATAAGAATTGCGGCAAGGACATCTACAGGTTCAAAACCTGCTGCAACACAAGGAAGTTTAAAATCAAAAGAGACCTTTTCGTACGGTCTAAGGCCTGAAACAATACTTGCATGACCCGGCAAAATTAAAGCATTAATATTTAACCTGCCAGATTTTAGTAACTCCAAAACACCATTTGGCGTGTATTTATGCACACTAAAAAAGGCAAGATTTTCTGGTAAATTGACGTTTTTTATAATGCTTGCTGTGGGTGCTGCTGTAGTTTCAAACCCAACTGAAAAAAATATTACTTCTTTTGTTGTCTTTTTTGCGTACTCAATTGCTTCTTGAATACTGTATATCATTTTTACACTAAGACCAACCCTGCTTGCGCTTAAAAGAGAATGATGGCTTCCCTTTACTCTTAGCATATCGCCAAATGTTGCAATAATGCAATCGTTTTTTATACCATAATTAATAATGGCATCTATGTCTTTTGAGCTTGTAACACACACTGGGCATCCAGGTCCAGCAAGCAATTTAATATTTTCTGGCAACAAATCTCTAAGTGCATACCTCATGATAGAGTTCTCATGTGTCCCACACACATGCATAATACGCACTAAATCAAGGTTTTGTGCTTTTTTTGTAATCTTTTCTGCAAGTGATAAAACTAAGTCTTTATCTTTAAACCTACTCAATCGCACCTTTTGCCCCCAAAAGACACTGTTCAATTAATTCTAAGTTTTCCTTAGCCTCTTTTTCATCAAGCTTTGCAATGGCATTTCCAGCATGCACAAGCACGTAATCACCGACTTGCGGGTTTTCTATCAACATAAAAAAACAGTGCTTTTTTGTCCCACCAGCTTCAACCACACCGCTTATGCCATCTTCATAAATCTCTGTTATCAACATTGGTATACCTATACACATAGTGCCTCCTTTGACATATAAATCTGGCCAATGGCAATTGACCCATCATTTATGGGAAATCTTGTGTTAAACATCACTTTTAAGCCAGATTGCGTTAATTTATTATATAATTCACTAAAGACCAAATCGTTTTGGAATACACCGCCTGAGATTGCTACCGTTTTAATGCCTGTATGCTTTGATATCTGTACAGTGTTTTCAAATATGGCTTGAGAAAATGTATTGTGAAACAGCTTAGCACACATTAAATCTCGTCTTTTTGCTATCTGAATAAGTGTTTTTGAAAAATCAATGATAAAATTATCAATCTCATAATCCAATATTTTTGATGATTTATGTTTTCTAGCTTCATACTCTAAATACATTGCAGATTGGGCTTCATAAGCGTTTTTATGTTTTATGTTTATTAAAGCGCTAACTGCATCAAACAACCTTCCAGCTGAACTAGTAATAACAAAATCTACCTTCGGCATAATTTTAATTACATTTTTGTATTGAGGAAATAAATATTCAACATATTCTATATCATTTGTTATAGAATACATATAAGAAGCAGCTATCCTGTATGGTTCTTTGATAGCTTTTTCGCCAAAATACATTTTCATATATTTTATATGACCAATTCGCTCAATACTGTGATTTTTTTTAACAAAAAACTCACCACCCCACATATTACCATCATCTCCAAAACCCGTCCCATCAAGCACAATGCCAATACAATCATCATTGTAGTTATTTTCCATTAAAACGCTTGCAAAATGTGCTTTGTGATGCTGCACTTCCAATACATTAGAAAATGTTTGTCTTGCATAATTGCTCGAAAGGTAATTTGGGTGTCTATCGCAAATTGCTAAATCAACGCTTTCTATACCAAAAAATGACAAAAAATCATTAACTTTTTTGATGAATTGTTCGTAATTATCATAATTTGTCAGATCAGGCGTATACTGTGATAAAATAACAGTGTTTTTTAACGTAATTGCGATATTGTTTTTCATATCAGCACCCAATGCCAAAATATTAGGTTTTATATTTTTTTGGTAAAATGGCAATGGTGCATAACCTCTTGCATAGCGGTAAATCAATTGCTTATTGGAAGAAAAATGCACGATAGAATCTTCTACTGGCCTTATAATTTTCCTGTTGTGCAATAACACAAAATCTACGCCACTAAAATTTAGTGCATCTATATCCTTGTATACAAGTGAAAATTCGCTTAGATTGGCGCTTGTTGCAACTATAGCATCTAAATTAGACAAATAAAACAAGAGTAAATGTATGGGCGCATATGGCAACATAATGCCTGTAAAAGGACTGTTTTGGTTAACATATTTTAAATTGTTGCCTTTTGATCTGGCAAGTATAATAGGTTTTATTTGAGATTTAATAATATTTACTTCATCTCTTGATAAATAAACAAATTGTTTAGCAATATTAATATTCCTCACAATAATTGCAAAAGGCTTTTCTTCTCTATGTTTAATAAGTTTAATTTTTTTAACAGCCATATTGTCCAAAGCATTGCAAACCAAATGGTAGCCGCCAATACCTTTTAACAATCCTACCTTAGAGTTTTCTAAATCATTTGCTGCTTGTTTGATAGCTTCAATATCTTTGAGTTCAACTATTTTGTCTTTTATATAAAAATAGCGCGGCCCACATTGATTGCAAGAAATTGTTTGTGCGTGAAATCGTCTTTTTTTGCTATCTGAAAACTCACTGGCACAAAAAGAGCACATTTTAAAAGCGCTCATAGTGGTGTTTTTTCTGTCAAACAAGCCATCTTTTGCAATACTAAAACGCGGACCACAATCTGTGCATGTAATTAAAGGATGTAAAAATCGCCTATTTGAGCTATCAAATAACTCTTTTTCACAATT
The DNA here is from genome assembly GCA_031960885.1 of Desulfurella sp. Classification (GTDB taxonomy): domain Bacteria; phylum Campylobacterota_A; class Desulfurellia; order Desulfurellales; family Desulfurellaceae; genus Desulfurella. Next base: position 4,332 of record JAVRLY010000069.1, read on the forward strand.
TTTACAAATGCCTAAGTCCGGCCCAATTGTAATATTTTTAGTATCTTCTTCTAAACTATATTTAATTTTTAACTTATTGTAACCAAATTTTTTTATTTTGTAACAGTCGATATGTATGTTTTCTATGATGGCATTTTTTGGTTTGTTTTTTAAAATCAAATCATTTATATCAATTTTGGTGGCTGTCTCCAAATAAATCTCTACACAGCAAGAGCTATTCCTTACCCAACCTCTGTAGTGCTTAAATAAACGCGAAAGTGTAGGCCTAAAACCCACACCTTGCACAATGCCATATATCTTTACTTTATATGCGAACATAAGTTAATTTATTAATCTTATTAATTTTACTCAAATATCAATTATCCCCCTCTTCTGCCATTTGTATTAAATCGTTTTTTTATATAAAAGTCAATGGAATTTAGCACTAAATTAAGCATTTATATAACAATATAATAATAAAATAATTACTATTAGAAAAATTAATTAAAAAATTTATTGACTTTCGCAAAACTTGCCTTTAAAATGCTAAAAAATAAATCTCAATGGAGGGGGGTAAGATGAATGATAAAATCGATTACGAAAGCCTTTTAGAAGAAGTCGATAAGAGGCTAGAAGAGGGTTGTTCTAAAGAGCAAGAACAGTTATTTTATTCAAAACTAAAAGACGCTGGGTTTTCAAGAAGGGATTTCCTTAAATGGACATCGATGATTACAGCTGCTTTAACGCTGCCTCCTATTTTTGAACCACGTGTTGCAAAGGCAGTGGCTGCTATTGCTCAAAGACCTACAGTTATTTGGTTACATTTTGCTGAATGCACTGGTTGTACTGAGTCTTTTCTTAGAACTATAAATCCTAGTATTGAACAAGTTATTTTTGACACAATTAATCTGGCTTTTCACGACACACTTATGATGGCTTCTGGCAAAAGAGCCGAAGAAGCGCTCGAAAGCGCTATTGAAAAGTACAATGGTAAATACATTTTAGTTGTAGAAGGCGGCATACCAACAAAAGACGATGGCATATATTTACGCATTGGTGCAAATGCAGAAACTGGCCTTCACAGGCTTAAAAGAATATCAAAAGGCGCAAAATATATACTAAATTTCGGCACTTGTTCATCGTTTGGTGGCGTGCAAGCAGCATACCCAAATCCAACAGGCGCAAAAGGCGTTCATGATATTTTGGGTTGCGAGGTCGTAAATGTATCTGGCTGTCCGCCAAATGCTGTTAATATGATAGGCACTGTGGTACATATATTATTGTTTGATAGGGTACCGCCACTCGATTTAAGCTATAGGCCAATTTGGGCTTATGGGGGCAGAATTCATGACAATTGCGAACGCAGAGCCCACTTTGACGCAGGAGAGTTTGTTCAAGAATGGGGCGACGAAGGCGCTAAAAAAGGCTGGTGTTTGTATAAAATGGGCTGCAAGGGTCCTTTGACTTACAATAATTGTCCAAGATATAGATTCAACCAAGGAACAAACTGGCCAGTAGGTGCAGGCCATGGCTGTATTGGGTGTTCAGAGCCAGACTTTTGGGATACAATGGCGCCATTTGAAGAACCAAACGACAAAGCAGGTATAAGGATACCAGCATTTGGCGGCACAGAAGCAACAAGTGACGCAATAGGCGAGCTTGTCACAGGTATTACAATTGGCGCAGTAGGCGTGCATGCAGCAGGCGCTATTATTAGATCAAAATCAGAAAAGAAAAAGAAAGAAGAGGAAGAAAATAATAAAAATAATCAAAATAATCAAAATAAATCAGGGACACTTGTCAAGAAAATTGTGTCTGTTGCATAAATCTTGTGTTAAACATCTGTTGCATTTCATATAGAACCTCCCTGAATGCAGCCAAAGGTTTATTCCATTTATTTTTCTGTATTCTTTCAACTG